>NZ_VIDT01000292.1 GCF_006519715.1 Ideonella azotifigens | reverse complement strand
CGTCGCAGCCAGAGGGCCAGCACGGCGATCAGGTTCAGCACCAGCAGGGCCAGCAAGGCCGCCTCGACGCTGGTGATGGAAAGGCTGGAAACGGAAACGCTTGAAGAAGCAGCAGCAGGCAACACGGTCATTGCTGCCATTGTCGCGCTCGCCAAGGCGGCCAGCCCCGCGCAGGCCTCAAGTCCTGGCCAGTACCTCGGGGTTCAGGGCGGTCGGCGGCTTGCCGCCGGTCAGCGCGGCAATCAGGTTGTCGGCCGCCAGATTGCACATGGCCATGCGGGTGGGGATGCTGGCGCTGGCGATGTGCGGCGTGAGCACCACGTTGGGCAGGTCCAGCAGCGCGGGCAGCACTTTGGGCTCGCCCTCGAACACGTCCAGCCCGGCCGCGGCAATGCGCCGTTCGGCCAGTGCACGCGCCAGCGCCGCGTCGTCCACCACGCCGCCGCGGGCAATGTTGGTCAGCGTCGCGCCCGGCTTCATCAGCGCCAGCTCGGCCTCGCCAATCATGTGGTGCGAGGCGGGGCTGTAGGGCACGACGATGACCAGGTGGTCGGCCTCGCGCAGCAGCGTGGCCTTGTCGACCCAGCGCGCCTTGACGGCCTGCTCGTCAGCCTCCGGCAGCCGGCTGCGGTTGTGATAGATCACCGGCATGCCAAAACCCAGCGCGCCGCGCCTGGCAATCGCCTGGCCGATGCGGCCCATGCCCAGCACGCCCAGCGTTGCGGCATGCACGTCGGCACCGGCCATCAGGTCGAAGCTCCAGTGCGTCCATTCGCCGCGGCGCAGGAAACGCTCGGACTCGGCGATGCGCCGCGCGGTGGCCATCATCAACGCGAAGCCGAAGTCGGCCGTCGTCTCGGTCAGCACATCGGGCGCGTTGCTGACCAGCACGCCCCGCGCAGTGCAGGCCGGCACGTCGATGTTGTTGTAGCCCACCGCCATGCTGCAGACCGCTTTCAGCTGCGGACAGGCCGCCAGCAGCTCGGCATTGATCGGCTCGCTGGCTGCGACGAACACGCCGTCGCAGCCTTGCAGCCTGGCTTGCAGTTCGGTGGCGCTCAGCGCTTGCTCGCTGTCGTGCGTGATCACGTCCAGGTGCTCGCGCAGCCGTGCAATGACTTCCGGGAAGATGGGCCGCGCGACCAGCACGCGAGGACGGACAAGGCTTGATGGCATCGGTGAAGGTGGGTTGAGAGAGGGCTCAGTCAGCCCGCAGCGGCAGCAAGGCCTGCAGCAAGGCAGCCGGCAAAGGCACCGGGCGACGATTGGCCCGGTCGACGTAGACGTGAACGAAATGGCCGGCCGCGGCGCTCATCTCGTCGCCCGCGCCAAACAGGCCGACTTCATAGCGCACGCTGGAGCGGCCGACATGCGCCACGCGCAGCCCGGCCTCGACGGCTTGCGGAAAGGCCAGCGGCGCGAAGTAGTTGCAGCGGGTCTCGATCACCAGGCCGATGGTCTCGCCGGCATGGATGTCCAGCGCGCCGGCTTCGATCAGGTAGCCATTCACGGCGGTGTCGAAGAAGCTGTAATAGACGACGTTGTTGACGTGGCCGTAGACGTCGTTGTCCATCCAGCGGGTGCCGATGCTGCGGAACAGCGGATAGGCTTCGCGGGGCAAGGCCATGGGGCGGGTGTCTTCGCTCATCAGGCGATTGTTCCATCGGCAGCTGCCAGCGGCTGTCGCCTGCCGGACGAGGCCTGCCACGCCTTCCAGCTCTCGCTGGCCAGTGCCAACGTGTGCCGCTGCAGTGCAACGGTGACGGCAATGTCATGCCCATAACCGCCGGCCATCGACAGCGCCACCGGCAGCCCGCGCTCGCGCAGCGCGTCCAGCACCAACCGGTCGCGCTGCGCCAGGCCAGCCGCGCTGACCTTGAGCCGGCCCAGCCTGTCGCCCTCGTGCGGGTCGGCGCCGGCCAGGTAGAAGACAAGGCCCGGTGGCGTGTGCTGCAGGCGTTGCCACACGGTGTCCAGGCCTCGCGCCAGCGCGGCCAGGTAAGCCGTGTCGTCGCAGCCGTCCAGCAGGTCCACGTCCAGGTCGCTGGGCACCTTGCGGAACGGAAAGTTGCGCGCGCCGTGCATCGAGAAGGTGAAGACGGTCGGGTCGTCGGCAAAGATCTCGGCGGTGCCGTTGCCCTGGTGCACGTCCAGGTCGATCACCAGCACGCGCAGCAGGCTGCGATGATGGCGGTGCCATTCGGCCTGCATCAAGCGCGCCGCCACGGCCACATCATTGAACACGCAATAGCCCGAGCCCTTGGCAGCGCTGGCGTGGTGCGTGCCACCCGCCAGGTTGGCCGCCACGCCTTCGCTCAGCGCCACCCGCGCCGCCGCAATGCTGGCGCCGACCGAGCGGCAGGCGCGCTCGGCCATGCGCTGCGACCAAGGAAAGCCGATCTCTCGCTGCTGCGCCGGGCTCAGCCAGCCTTGCAGCACGGCGTCGATGTAGCCAGGCTCGTGCGCCAGCGCCAGTTCGCCCTCGGTGGCTGGCGGCGCCTCGCGCAGCCGGATCTGCGGCAGGGTCTCGGCCACCGCATCGCGCAGCAGCGCATATTTACTCATCGGGAAACGATGCCCCGGCGGCAGTGGCAGCACGAAATGGTCGGACGTGAAAGCCTGCATCAAGTCTTGATTGTGTGGCCCTTCCGGTTCGGCTGCTTGGGGCCCATAAGGAAGGTAAGTTCCGCATGCGGCATCGCGATCTTCACATGAATTGCTGCAGCGCAACAAAAGACGCTTGCAATCCCCGCGCGCACCTCTATACTTCGAGTCATGTTGCAGCGCACAAAACAGTCCGCGCTGTCCTCACGGATCGAAAGATCCACCCGCCGCTGTTTTTCTTCACTGAATGGAGACTCTGATGCTGACTGCTGAACAACTGGTTGCCAACCAAAAGGCCAATGTGGAAACCCTCTTCGAACTGACCGCCAAGGCCTTCGAAGGCGTGGAAAAACTGGTCGAACTGAACCTGCAGGTGGCCAAGGCTTCGATGAGCGAAGTCGCCGAAACCGCCAAGGCCGCCATGTCGGTCAAGGACGCGCAGGAACTGCTGTCGCTGCAAGCCAGCCTGATGCAGCCGGCCGCCGAAAAGGCAGCTGCCTATGGCCGCCACCTGTATGACATCGCTGCGGCGACCAATGCCGAGCTGACCCGCGCCGCCGAAGCCCAACTGTCCGACGCGCAAGGCAAGTTCATGGCCACGGTCGACACGGCGGTCAAGAACGCCCCGGCCGGTTCGGAAAACGCCGTGGCGCTGGTCAAGTCGGCCATGGCCGCTGCCAACAACGCCTACGAAAGCGTGCACAAGGCTGCCAAGCAAGCCGCCGATGTCGCCGAAGCCAACTTCCAGGCGATGACCAACACGGCAGTCAAGGCTGCCCAGTCGGCCCCGAAGCCGCGCCGCGCCGCCACTGCAGCCTGAGCTTTGAGACACAGGGGGAGCAGATTCACCCTGTAACGCGGACGGCCGGGAACTTCCCCGCCGTCCGCTGCTCCATCTGGAGGGGCACCGCAGACAGCCACCTGCTGGTGCTCGCTCCATGGAAGGTTGTCTCCTCGGTGCCTTCTTCTCCAGTTAGGCACCTTCAAACCCGACTCTGGTCACGCTGACCCGGTCGGGTTTTCTTTTGGCAGAACCCTGCGCAGCGCCGGGTTTGCTGTTTCTGGCCTGGTCAGCGCGTCAAGGCCGTGATGCGCGCCTTCAGCGCCGCCACCTGCGCCAGCGCCGCTTCGCGGCCGGACTGCACGGCCTTGGCGCGGGACGCGAAATCGGCGCTGGAGACGCCGACCAGACCGGGGCGCAGCACGATGTCGGCGTCCTTCAGTTCGAAGCGGTTGATGCTGCGGCCCATGATGGCGAAGGTCTGCAGCAGCAGGTGAAAGGCGTCGCCGGTCGCGGCACCGTCGGGCGGAGACGAAATGTCGACCGCGATCACCAGGTCGGCCCCCATCTGGCGCGCAAAGCGCACCGGCACCGGGGACACCAGGCCACCGTCCACATATTCACGCGTGCCGATCTTGACCGGCTGGAACACCGCCGGCACAGCGCTGGAGGCGCGAACTGCCGCCCCGGTGTCGCCGCGCTGGAACAGCACGGCCGCGCCGTCGTCCAGGTCGGTGGCCACGATGCCCAGTGGCACCTTCATCTGCTCGATGTTCAGGTTGCGAGTCTGCGCGCGCACGTAGCGCGCCAGCGCGTCACCGCGAATCAGGCCGCGGCCGGGGAATGCCCAGTCCGTCAGCGCCGATTCGTCCATGCCTTGCGCCAGCGCGGCCAGTTCCGCACCTGACTTGCCGGACGCATACAGCGCCGCGACCAGGCTGCCGGCCGAAGTGCCGACCACCAGATCCGGCTTGATGCCCTGCTCTTCCAGCACCTGGATCACGCCAATGTGGGCAAACCCCCGCGCCGCGCCGCCGCCCAGCGCCAGGCCAATGCGGGGTGGCTTCGGCACTGCGCTGGGGATCAGCGGTGGCGGTGGCAACTCGACGTGCACCGGAGGCGGCGCAGGCGGGGTCGATTGGCAACCGACCAGCAGGCCGGTCAAACCGCCAGCAGCCCAACCCAGGCAACGGCGACGGGAACAACGCGAATTCATGGACGAGCAGGTCTCCAGAGACTTCCAGTGGCAACGGATTCTAGGTGGCGCATGAGCTTGGAAGATTTCTTCATATTCATTTGAAATAAACAATCAACTTTTATGTTCTTTTCAAGAATAAGAAGGCTTCCTACAGTGCATGGCATCGGGTGTTCCCTGCCCCCAGCCATCGCCATGTACAACTACACCGACTTCGACCGCCAGTTCGTCCGCCAACGCGCCGCCCAGTTCCGTGATCAGCTGACACGCAACCTGGCCGGTGAGTTGGGCAGCGAGGAATTCAAGCCACTGCGGCTGCAGAACGGCTGGTACGTGCAGCGCCACGCGCCGATGCTGCGCGTGGCCGTGCCCTATGGCGAGCTGAACAGCCGCCAGCTGCGCCAACTGGCCGGCATCGCCCGCGAGCACGACCGCGGCTTCGGCCACTTCACCACGCGCCAGAACCTCCAGTACAACTGGATTCCGCTGCCGCAGGCAGCCGATGTGATGGACAAGCTGGCCGAAGTCGACATGCACGGCATCCAGACCTCGGGCAACTGCATCCGCAACATCACCAGCGACGTGTTCGCCGGCATTGCGCCCGACGAAGTGGTCGACCCGCGCCCGTACTGCGAAATCCTGCGCCAATGGAGCACGCTGCATCCCGAGTTCGCCCACCTGCCGCGCAAGTTCAAGATTGCCGTGTCCGGTGCGACCGAGGACCGCGCCGCCATCGCCTGGCATGACGTGGGTCTCCAGTTGCTGAAGAACGAGGCCGGTGAAGTCGGCTTCAAGGTGCTGGTCGGCGGCGGCATGGGCCGCACGCCGGTGATCGGCAGCGTGATCCGGGAGTTCCTGCCCTGGCAGCAGATCCTCGTCTACCTCGAAGCCATCGTGCGGATCTACAACCGCTTCGGCCGCCGCGACAACGCCTACAAGGCCCGCATCAAGATCCTGGTGAAGGCCGAAGGCCAGAAGTATTTCGACGCGGTCAACGCCGAGTTCGACAAGCTGATGACCTCCGACCCGGCTGGCCGCGAACACACCATTCCCGAATCCGAACTGGCCCGCGTCGCCGCGAGCTTCCAGGACCCGGTGGGCGTTCACCCTGCCGTGGGCGGCTTCGACCCGCATCGCACCGGCCCGGCACCGACCGCGTTCCTGCGCTGGCTGGAGCGCAACGTGCACGGCCACCGCATCTCCGGCTACCGTGCCGTCACCCTGTCGCTGAAGCGCCCGGGCCAGGCGCCTGGCGACGTGACCGCCGAGCAGATGGAACTGGCCGCCACGATGGCCGACCGCTACTCCTTAAGCGAGCTGCGAGTCAGCCATGACCAGAATCTCGTGCTGCCCTGGGTGCGCGAGGCAGATCTGTTCGCCGTGTGGCATGCCGCCCGCGACGCCAGCTTCGCCACGCCCAACATCGGCCTGTTGACCGACATGATCGCCTGCCCCGGCGGCGACTTCTGCGCGCTGGCCAATGCCCGCTCCATCCCGGTCGCCGCCAGCATCACCGAGCGTTTCGACGACCTGGACGCGCTGTACGACCTGGGCGACATCGACCTGCACATCAGCGGCTGCATGAACTCCTGCGGCCACCACCACACCGGCCACATCGGCATCCTCGGCATCGACAAGGACGGCGACGAGTGGTACCAGATCTCGGTCGGCGGCTCGGACGGCTCCACGCTGAGCGGCGCCTCGGTGCCTGGCAAGGTCATCGGCCCGTCTTTCGCGGCCGAGGAAGTGCCGGACGTGATCGAGGCGCTGATCGACACCTACCGCGCCCAGCGCGAAGCCGGCGAACGCTTCATCGACACCGTGCGCCGCATTGGCGTGCCGCCGCTGCGTGCCGCGGCCGATGCCGTGCGCCACGCCACCGCCAAGCCCCAGCAAGACCAAGAGCTGGCCACCGAAGCGGCCTGAGCCGGTCACAGGACATCCACCATGAAGTTCGTTTCCCTCCAAGACACCGGCTGGCAGGCAGTTGACGCCGCCGAAACCG
>NZ_VIDT01000291.1 GCF_006519715.1 Ideonella azotifigens | reverse complement strand
AGCCGCATTCGCACACCTGGGGCCAGCTGGTGTTTTCGGTCGACGGCGCGGTGCGCATCGGCGCCCGTGGACATGCCAGCGACAGCACCTATTTGCTGCCACCTTCGCGCGCGGTGTGGATTCCGCCGGGCACGGTTCACAGCGTGACTGCCGTGCAGCAGGCCGACCTGCGCACCGTCTACATGGACCCGAGCGCCATTGCCCGGTTGCACAAAAGCGCCGTTGACTCACCCTGGCACGGCTGCCGGGTGCTGGAAGTCACGCCGCTGCTACGCGAGTTGGTGCTGCAACTGGCGGTGGAAGCGGACCCGCTGCGTCCAGGCGAACCACCGCCGCGCCCGCCAGACGACGTGGCACGCGAACACGCCATTGCCACACTGCTGCTGGACGAACTGCGCCGCGCGCCCGCCGTGCCGCTGGGCCTGCCGTTGCCGCAGGACAAGCGTTTGCGCCAGCTCTGCGAAGCCATGCTGGCCGAGCCGATGCGCCATGCCGACCTCGAAGGCTGGGCTAGGCAAGCCGCCATCAGCCCACGCACGCTGGCCCGGCTGTTCAAGGACCAGCTCGGCAGCAGCTATTCGCAATGGCGCCAGCAGTTGCTGCTGGGCCACGCGCTTTCGCTGGCGGCGCGCAAGCACCCGATGCGCCTGATTGCCGCCGAGCTGGGTTACGCCAGTCCCAGCGCGTTCACAGCGATGGTGAAACGCGCGGTCGGCATGCCTCCCAGCCAATTCTTTGCCTTCGCCTGACCTGAAGCGGCTCTTGGCAAAACGGCATGTCCCCACATGCCTTGCCGGCAAAGCCACGTACTAAAATGCAAAAATGAACGAAGTACTCTTCGACTACACCCGGCAAGACGCCAAGGGTGACAGCTGCACCATGCACGCCTGGGCCAAGGTGCCGCCGCCGCTGACGGCGTCACAGCGCGCCGAGCGCAAGGCCCACGCCGCCGCACTGCTGAAAGCGCACAACGCGGTGCTGGTCGCCCACTACTACGTGGACGGCGACCTGCAGGACCTGGCGCTCGAAACCGGCGGCTGCGTGGCCGACTCCTTGGAAATGGCCCGCTTCGGCCGTGACCATGCGAGCCAGACCCTGGTCGTCGCCGGTGTGCGCTTCATGGGCGAATCGGCCAAGATCCTGTCGCCCGGCAAACGCGTGCTGATGCCCGACCTGGACGCCACCTGCTCGCTGGACCTCGGCTGCCCACCAGACGATTTCGCCGCCTTCTGCGACGTGCACCCGGACCGGCAAGTCGTCGTCTACGCCAATACCAGCGCCGCAGTGAAGGCCCGCGCCGACTGGATGGTCACCAGCTCCTGCGCGCTGGCCATCGTCAAGCACCTGAAGGACCAGGGCCAGAAGATCATCTGGGCACCGGACCGCCACCTCGGCGGCTACATCCAGAAGGAAACCGGCGCCGACATGCTGCTGTGGAACGGCGCCTGCATCGTGCACGACGAGTTCCGCGCCACCGAGCTTGAACTGCTGAAGGCCGAGCATCCGGATGCGATGGTGCTGGTGCACCCCGAGTCGCCCGAAGCCGTGGTCAAGCTGGCCGACGTGATCGGCTCGACCTCGCAGATGCTGAGCGCGGTGATCAACGGCAAGGCCAGCGAATACATCGTCGCGACCGACAACCTGATCATGCACCGCATGCGCCAGCTGGCGCCCGGCAAGACGCTGATCGAAGCCCCCACCGCCGGCAACTCCGCCACCTGCAAGAGCTGCGCACACTGCCCGTGGATGGCGATGAACGGGCTGGACGGAGTGATCGCCTGCCTGGAACAAGGCCAGGGGGAAATCCACGTCGAACCCGCGCTGGGCCTGCAAGCCAAGCGCTGCATCGACCGCATGCTGGACTTCGTCGCGGCCAACCCTTCCGCCCTCGCGCCCAAGGTGCAGGGGCTCGTCAAAGGCATCGGCGCCGCCTGAGGCACGTCACTTCAACCACGAGGGGCGGGCCGAGCGCCGGGCCGCTCCCAAGCCGGCCCGCAATCCCCTCGGGAGATCGGGCGGCGTACTCGCCGAGCGAGGGGCACACATGACTTTCGATCACAACGAGACCTTGGACGAGGCCCGTGCCCGCAATGTGCGCGATGCCCTGTTCGAAGACATTGGCACCAAAGACTGGACCAGCCTGCTCGTGCCCGCAGGCCGCCGCGTCGAAGCGCGTGTCACCGTGCGCGAAGAAGCTGTGCTCTGCGGCCGCGACTGGTTCGACGCCTGCTTCCACGCGCTGGACCCGCAGGCCACGCTGCAGTGGCACTACGCCGAAGGCGCACGCATGGCCGCCAACACGCCGGTCGTCGAGATCGCCGCCGACGCCCGTGCCCTGCTCTCTGCCGAGCGCCCTGCCCTGAACTTCCTGCAGCTGCTCTCGGCCGTGGCCACCACCACGCGCCGGCATGCCGACGCCATCGAAGGCGCCTCGCCCAATCCGCGCGGCTGCGTGGTGCTGGACACCCGCAAGACCCTGCCCGGCCTGCGCCAAGCGCAGAAATACGCCGTGCGCGTGGGCGGCGGTGCCAACCAGCGCCTGGCGCTGTGGCACGGCATCCTGATCAAGGAAAACCACATCGCCGCGGCCGGCGGCATCGGCCCGGTGCTGGCCGACGCCAAGGCCTTGAACGCGGGGGTGGACATCCAGATCGAAGTCGAAACCCTGGCCCAGCTCGCAGAAGCGCTGGCAGCCGGCGCCACCAGCGTGCTGCTGGACAACTTCACCCCCAGCCAGATGCGCGAAGCCGTGGCCCTCACCGCCGGCCGCGCCCTGCTCGAAGCCTCCGGCGGCATCACCCTCGAAGGCCTGCGCGACATCGCCACCACAGGCGTCGACCGCATCTCCATCGGCAAGCTGACCAAGGACGTGCAGGCGACGGACTATTCGATGCGGGTATTGGGGAGCTTGGGAGGCTGAGAGCCTACGGCGCGCTACATAACGGGGGCCTTTGTGGCCTCTTTTTCGTTGGCGCTTGGCCTTGTTCGGCTGCTGGATGCCGGCATCTTCCGGTGGCAGAATGCCACAAACTGCCACGGATCTGACGATGAACTCCAACTCCATCCGCATCGGCGCCGAGCTTTTCCGTACCGCACAGGAAGAGGGCGCGCTGATGTCGCGCTCTGCCGCACAGCAGGTCGAACATTGGGCGCGCATCGGTGCTGCGTTAGAGGCGTCTGGCATGTCCGTGGCACAGTTGAGCGAACTGCTGCAGGCCGGCATGGCAAAACAGGGAAAAGCGGAGGCTGGCGACGCAGCACTGTGGGCGTTCAAACGATCCAGGCAGGCACTCGACCTGGAGAACGTCCGATCAGGTCGGCTGTCAGGTGATCAACTGAGCTGGTTCGCCGGCGGCAAAGCCAAAGACCTGCGCCTCATCGACTCACCCTATTGACTCCCCCAGGGTGAGCACCGATCCGCAGCTTCCGCCGGACGAGGCACCACTCGATCAGGCCACCATCGACCTTTTCCTGTCCAGCATGGGGACCGCGCTGGTCCTTGTCGGTGGGCAGGCACTGGCCTTCTGGATGGACCGGTTCAAGATCCCTTCCGAAGGCGCCATGGTCTCCAACGACGGCGATGCGCTCGGCAAGCTTGCGCTGGCGCTTGACCTGGCGCTGGCGATGAAAGCGCGGGTGGAACTGCCAAAGAAGACCAGCCGCACCGCCATCGTGGCGCAGCTGCGGCTGCCCGTGGGCGAAGGCAAGGAGCGGAACATCGATGTCCTGCACCAGCTCTACACCATCAGCGGCCTGAAGAAATCCAGCGAGTTCACAGCCAACGTGATCAAGAACAGCGTGCAGGTCGAGTGGCGCCAGGACAAGTTCATTAAGGTGATGGAACCGTTCGATGTGCTGGAGTCGAGGGTTCAAAACGCCGTCGGCCTGTTCGACGAGAAAGGGTCGCATGTGCTGACCCAGGCCACCTGGGCCATCCAGGTGGCCAAGGCCGCGTTGATGAAACTCGCCCGCGACCCCGCATCGGAAGACAGGTTGGGCCGCAAGCTTCAGCGCATCTACAAGCTGGCCCATAGCCAGGTCGGAAAGCGTCTGTTGGCCGAGCACCAGATCGAGATCCTGGACGCTGTCGACGTGGCGTCGCTCCGATCGGCCGCTCCAGCACAAGGCCCGCAACTCGACGCAGTGGCAAGAGCCAAGGCAAAACGCGCAAGCCCCCTCGCTGCCTGATCCAACCCAGCAACCGCCGCGGATCCGGCTCCGCCGGTCCGCTGGTGGTGCCCCTGGAGGGGCGCGCGAATCGCGTAGGGGTGGTCGTCAATAAGGTCCTTTTTCCAACCACCGCTCCAGTTGCGGCAAGCGGTCCACACCCCAGAAGCGCTCACCTTCGACGATGAAGAACGGCGAGCCGAAAACGCCGCGGGCCTGGGCCACGTCGATCTCGGCCTTCAGGCGCGTCTTGGTCGTGCCGTCGGTCTGCACCGTGTGGAAGTCCGCCTCGGACATGCCGGCCTTGGTGGCCAGTTCCTGCAGCACCGCAGCGTCGGCAATGTTGCGGTCCTCGGTGAACAGCGCGCGGAACACGCCGTGCGCGAAGTCGCGTGCCTGCTGCGGCTGGCGGTCGCCCAGCCACTGGAACACACGGGCTGCAAGCTCGGTATGCAGGCTGGGGTGCGCCGGCGCCTTGTACGGCAGGCCGTAGTAGCCGGCCGAGCGCTCCACGTCGCGCATCACGTACTCGCTGCGCATCATGTGCGTGGGGATGCGGATGCGGTCCTGCGACTGGTAGGTCGCGTCGAGCACGATGGCATGCCAGATCGCATTGCGGCCGTGGCGCTCGGCAATCGCATCGATCAACTCGGACGCGAGGTAGCCGTAAGGCGAGGAAAAGTCGAAATAGAACTCGATCGGCGCGGGCATCGGGTCTCCGTGAAACGCTGTGGCGAAGCCATGAGGAAGAAGGCCAGGCAGGGCACCGGCCGGATGCGCGCACTATAGGGGCGCGACTGGGGCGTGGCCGTGAAATGCTGCGTCAATCCGGCATCTGGTACAGCGGAGCCCCCCTCCACCGGTGCGAACCCGGCGGCACACTGGGCGCATTGCAGTCTGCTCGCCCGGCCATGCCGCCGGCGCACTGGTCATGGACATCGCGTCGATCCACAACTTCTACGAAAAAGCCGTGTTCTCGACGGTGCGGGAACAGTCCCAACACTTCCCCCACCTGCAGGACAACGACGACGTGCTCGCCGACATCGCCTGCGTCGCCCTGAACCGCCTGCCCCCACGCTACATCCGCCACGACGTGGACCTGGCGTTCTTCCAGACCGAGCACGAGCGGACGGAATCCGAGCGCGCGGTGATGGAAGCCGTGGAGTTCGCCTACGGCTTCGTGCAAGCCCGCAACGCCATGCGGGCGCGGCGCTGACCTCTCAGGACCGGCTCTTCGCCTTTCTCGTCAGCACCGTCGGAAAACTCACCGGCAGCGTCGCCGGGAAATCGCGGCTGTAGTGCAGGCCGCGGCTTTCGTGGCGCATCAGCGCGGAGCGCACGATGAGTTCGGCGCAAACGACGAGGTTGCGCAGTTCCAGCAGGTCGCGGTTGACACGGAAGTTGGCGTAGTAGTCCTCGATCTCGTCCTTCAGCAGCTTGATGCGGTGCAGTGCCCGCTCCAGCCGCTTGGTGGTGCGGACGATGCCGACGTAGTTCCACATCAACAGGCGCAGCTCGTCCCAGTTGTGGGAGATGACGACCTGCTCGTCGGCGTTTTCGACCAGGCTCTCGTCCCAGGCGGGCAGCTTGGGGACTCGCGGCACGGCATCCTCCAGGATGGCCCTGGCGCAGGTCTGGCCGATGACCACGCATTCCAGCAGCGAGTTGCTGGCCAGGCGGTTGGCGCCGTGCAGGCCGGTGTAGGTGGCTTCGCCGACGGCGAACAGGCCTGGCACGTCGGCCCGGCCGGACAGGTCCGTCACCACGCCGCCGCAGGTGTAGTGCGCGGCCGGCACGACAGGGATGGGCTGCTTCGCAATGTCGATGCCCAGCGTCAGGCAGCGGGCGTGGATGTTGGGGAAGTGCTCTTTCAGGAAGGCCTCGCCGAGGTGGGTCGCGTCCAGCCAGACGTGGTCCACGCCGTGTTTCTTCATCTCGAAGTCGATCGCGCGGGCGACGATGTCGCGCGGCGCGAGTTCCAGCCGCTCGTCGTGCGCCGCCATGAAGCGTGCGCCCCAGGGTGATTCTTCCGACGGCACGCCCGGCAGCCGCAGCACCGCACCTTCACCGCGCATGGCCTCGGTGATCAGGAAGCTGCGCTCCTGCGGGTGGTAGAGGCAGGTCGGGTGGAACTGGATGAACTCCATGTTGGCGGCACGGCAGCCAGCGCGCCAGGCCATCGCGATGCCGTCGCCGGTGGCGGTGTCTGGGTTGCTGGTGTAGCGGTAGACCTTGCCGACACCACCGGTGGCCAGCACCACGGCACGGGCCGGCAGCGTCTCGACCCGCTGGGTGTCGATGTCCAGCGCGTAGATGCCGTGGCAACGCGGTGCACTGCCTTCGGACTGCTTCAGGTGGCGGTTGGTGATCAGGTCGACCGCCATCCAGCGCGCGCGCAGGTCCACCAGCGGATGCGCGCG
>NZ_VIDT01000290.1 GCF_006519715.1 Ideonella azotifigens | reverse complement strand
GAGCGAGAGCTACTACAAGGGCACCGACCCGGCCACCCGCACCCTGGTGCGCACGGTCACCCGAACCTATGACGCATTGGGACGCATGCAGAGCGTCTCCGGCCTGCAATGAGCCGCCACAACATGACTACTCGAGCGCCACACTCGGGCGGAGCCCCGCTGAATTGGCATTCGCAGGCGGCGATGGCCGGGGGATTTTGGGGGGACTGCCATGCCTCGGACAGTACGCGATAGAGTAGAGATGTTGGAACGGACGGCGTCTTTCCCCATATAAATCAACTATTTGCGGACAAGTAGGGAACTACGAACCAAGGGGTCGTGGGTTCGAATCCTGCCAGCCGCACCAGAACTTCGGTTCAGATCAACGCCTCAGAGCTCATGGCTCTGAGGCGTTTTTCTTTGCGCTTTCGGAAAACCGGTGGAATGGGCAGCAGCCAAGCTGCTGGGCCGGAGGGAGGCGATTGGAGGCGATTTGCATCGCCCGTTCCCGCTTGAAAAGTCAAAACGCGCGGCACAAAAAGAAATGGCACCGCGAGGGTGCCAAAGAGGCCGACTGAAAGGGAGGGAGGGAGGATGTCGGCCCCGTGAGAAGTCTAGCCCCCTGCGCGGCGCTGGGTTGTAGGACGAAGCCTACTTTTGCAAGCGCAGGTGACAGGGCGGCCGTTTCGCTGCCCACAGACACGAAGAGCGCATGCCCACGGCTTTCATTCGCCGCTGTCACGCATCATGCGGTTGAAGCGCAGCGCCAGCAGCGTGCAGGCCGCCGCGGACAGCAGGTAGACCGTCACCGACACCAGCCCGAAGCGGGCCGACAGGCCGAGTGCCACCAGCGGCGCGAAGGCTGCGCCAATCAGCCAGGCGAGGTCTGCGGTCAGCGCAGCGCCGGTGTAGCGGAAGCGCGGCAGGAAGTTCGAGGTCACGGTGCCGGCGGCCTGGCCGTAGGACAGGCCCAGCAGTGCAAAACCGATCAGCACGAACAAGTCCTGTCCGCTCTTGCCGCCATTGAGCAGCAAGGGGATGAACAGGCTGAATGCCGCGATCAGGCCGGCCAGCAGGCCCAGCGTGCGGCGCCGGCCAATGCGGTCGGCCAGGCGGCCCGACAGCAGCATCGCGGCGCCTGCCAGCAGTGCGCCGACGATCTGCAGCGACAGGAAGCTGCCGACGTTCTGCTGCGAATACAGCAGGATCCACGACAGCGGGAAGATGGTCACGATGTGGAACAGCGCGTAGCTGGCCAACGGGGCAAAGGCGCCAATGAACAGGTTCGGTCCTTGCAGCCCGACCAGGTCGGCCACATTGCAGGGTTCCAGTTCCCGTGCCTGCAGTTCCTGCTCGTATTCATGGGTCACCACCAGGCGCAGCCGGGCGAACAGCGCGACGACGTTGATCGCGAAGGCCGCGAAGAACGGGTAGCGCCAGCCCCAGCTCAGGAAGTCCACCGTCGTCAGGCCGTTCCACAGGTAGGCGAACAGGCTGCAGGCGATCAGGAAGCCCAGCGGTGCACCCAGCTGGCCCAGCATCGCGTACCAGCCGCGCCTGCCTGCGGGCGCATTCATGGCCAGCAGCGAGGGCAGGCCGTCCCAGGAGCCGCCCATTGCCAGTCCCTGGCCAAGCCGGCACAGCGCCAGCAGCACGATGGCCATCGTGCCCGCCTGCTCGTAGCTGGGCAGCAAGGCCATCACCGCAGTGGACGTGCCCAGCAGGAACAGCGCGACCGTCAGCTTGGTGCTGCGGCCGAAGCGGCGCTGGATCTGCATGCCGATCAGCGTGCCTGCGGGCCGCACGACAAAAGCGGCTGCGAACAACGCAAATGCCAGCAAGGTGCCTTCCAGTCGGTCCACGAACGGGAAAAACAGCGACGGGAAGACCAGCACCGAGGCGATGCCGTAGACAAAGAAGTCGAAGTATTCCGAGGCGCGTCCGATGACCACGCCGACCGCGATGTCGCCAGGGGCGACGCTCGGCTCGTTCTGGTGGTCCACCATCGGCACATGGCCGCGGCTGGGCGTTGAAAGGCCTGGGTGCGACAGAGTTTGGGTAGGTGTGCTGCTCATGAGGTGTTATAGGTTGAAATCACTGCACTGAACGCCTGGGGATACCCCGGGTCCTTACCACAAAAAGTACAGTCGGACATTGCGGCAAGAAAGGTCATGGCTTGGACAAAACGTCCAATGGCTTGTTTTGCGCAATCCGCTTACATTCGGCCGCGCTGCACAACTGTCGTTTACCCGTTGGTCTGGTTTCTCCTGATGTTGTTCCCAAAGCCTAGAACTCTCGCCCGCCTGGCTGCTGCGCTTGCTGCGCTGCCCCTGGCGGCCTGCAACATGGTCGTGATGAAGCCCTCGGGCGACATTGCCGCCCAGCAAGCCCAGCTGGTGGTCACGTCCACGCTGCTGATGTTGATCATCATCATTCCGGTGATCGCATTGACCTTGTTGTTCGCGTGGCGCTACCGCCAGTCCAACCAGGAGGCAATCTACACGCCCGACTGGGACCACTCGACCAAACTCGAGTTGCTGATCTGGGGTGCACCGCTGCTGATCATCATCGCGCTGGGCGCGCTGACCTGGATCAGCACACACAAGCTGGACCCGTACCGCCCGCTGGACCGCATCGACGCCGCCCGCGCGCTGCCGGCCGACGTGAAGCCGCTGGAAGTGCAGGTCGTGGCGCTGGACTGGAAGTGGCTGTTCATCTATCCCGAGCAAGGCATTGCGACGGTCAACGAACTGGCCGCGCCGGTGGACCGCCCCATCCGCTTCCGGATCACCGCCTCCACGGTGATGAACTCGTTCTACGTGCCCGCGCTGGCTGGCCAGATCTACGCCATGCCCGGCATGGAAACCTCGCTGCACGCCGTGATCAACCAGGCCGGCGTGTACGACGGCTTCTCGGCCAACTACAGCGGTGCCGGCTTCTCGCACATGCGCTTCAAGTTCCAGGGCCTGTCGGACGCCGACTTCACCAAGTGGGTCGACAGCAACAAGGCCCAGGGCACGCCGCTGGACCGCGCGGTCTACACCGAGCTGGAAAAGCCCAGCGAGCGCGAGCCGGTGCGGCGCTACGCCAGTGTCGACAAGGCGCTGTACGACGCGATCCTGAACCGCTGCGTCGACACCAACAAGATGTGTACCGGCCAGATGATGGCGATCGACGCCGCTGGCGGCTTGGGCAAGGGCAGCGTCACCGGCTTGGCCAGCCGCACCTGGCGCGAAGCCGACCAGACCTATGTCGCGGCCATCTGCACGCCGGAGAATCCGGACGGCCGGCCGCTGCTGGCCCGCCCCTGAGGCTGGCGCGGCCCGCCCCTGAGGCCAGAGACCCCGCTTTTTCCATCTGCCCGCCGCGCGCCTCGGCCGTGACAATGCGCACGGCCGCCGCGGCACCAGTTTTCCGAGATCATGATGTCCGATCCACACGACCTCAGCACGCTCATCTTTGGTCGCCTCAGTCTTGAGGCGATCCCCTATCACGAGCCCATCCTGATAGGCACCTTCATCATGGTCGCGCTGGGCGGCCTGACGCTGCTGGCGCTGATGACGCGCTACCGCGTCTGGGGCCCCTTCTGGCGCGACTGGATCACCAGCATCGACCACAAGAGGATCGGCATCATGTACATCGTGATGGGCCTGATCATGCTGCTGCGCGGCTTCGCCGACGCGTTGATGATGCGGGCCCAGCAGGCCATGGCCTTCGGCGACTCGGCCGGCTTCCTGCCGCCGCACCACTACGACCAGGTCTTCACCGCCCATGGCGTGATCATGATCTTTTTCGTGGCGATGCCGCTGGTCACCGGCTTCATGAACTACGTGGTGCCGCTGCAGATCGGCGCCCGTGACGTGGCCTTCCCGTTCCTGAACAACTTCAGCTTCTGGATGACCGCCAGCGGCGGTGCGCTGGTGATGGCCTCGCTGTTCGTCGGCGAATTCGCCCGCACCGGCTGGCTGGCCTACCCGCCGCTGTCGGGCATCCTGGCAAGTCCTGACGTGGGGGTGGATTACTACATCTGGTCCCTGCAGATTGCGGGGGTGGGCACATCGCTGTCAGGCATCAACCTGATCGCCACCATCATCAAGATGCGCGCGCCCGGCATGACGATGATGAAGATGCCGGTCTTCACCTGGACTGCGCTGTGCACCAACGTGCTGATCGTCGCGGCCTTCCCGATCCTGACCGCCGTGCTGGTGCTGCTCAGCCTGGACCGCTACGTCGGCACCAACTTCTTCACGAACGATCTTGGCGGCAACGCGATGATGTACGTGAACCTGATCTGGATCTGGGGCCACCCGGAGGTCTACATCCTGGTGCTGCCGGTGTTCGGCATCTTCTCTGAAGTCGTCTCCACCTTCTCCAGCAAGCGCCTGTTCGGTTATGCCTCGATGGTCTACGCGACCGTCGTCATCACCATCCTGTCCTACCTGGTCTGGCTGCACCACTTCTTCACGATGGGCTCCGGTGCCAGCGTGAACTCGTTCTTCGGCATCACGACGATGATCATCTCGATCCCGACCGGGGCGAAGATTTTCAACTGGCTGTTCACGATGTACCGTGGCCGCATCCGCTTCGAGCTGCCGATGATGTGGACCGTGGCCTTCATGATCACCTTCGTGATCGGCGGCATGACCGGCGTGCTGCTGGCCGTGCCCCCAGCCGACTTCGTGCTGCACAACAGCCTGTTCCTGATCGCCCACTTCCACAACGTCATCATTGGCGGCGTGGTGTTCGGTGCCTTCGCCGGCATCAGCTACTGGTTCCCCAAGGTCTTCGGCTTCAAGCTGGACCCGTTCTGGGGCAAGTGCTCGTTCTGGTTCTGGGTCATCGGCTTCTACTTCGCCTTCATGCCGCTGTACGTGCTGGGCCTGATGGGCGTGACCCGCCGCATGAGCCACTTCGACGACCCGTCGCTGCAGATCTGGTTTGTCATCGCTGCCTTCGGCGCGGTGCTGATCGCGCTGGGCATCGGCTCGTTCCTGATCCAGCTGCTGGTCAGCTACCTCAAGCGCGAACAGCTGCGCGACCTGACCGGCGACCCTTGGAACGCCCGCACGCTGGAATGGTCGACCTCGTCGCCACCGCCGGATTACAACTTCGCCTTCACGCCGCTGGTGCACGACAACGACGCCTGGCACGACATGAAGCAGCGCGGCCATCAACGCCCGACCAGCGGCTTCAAGGCCATCCACATGCCCAAGAACACGGCCGCCGGCTTCGTGATCTCGGTGATCTGCGCGGCCTTCGGTTTCGCAATGATCTGGCACATGTGGCTGCTCGCCGGCCTGTCGTTTGTCGCGATGCTGGTGGCCGTCATCGTGCACACCTTCAACTACAAGCGCGACTTCCACATCCCGGCTGACGAGGTCACCCGCACCGAAGACGCCCGCACCAAGGCCCTGGCCGCGCTGGCTTGACCTGAAGCCGACCGATCACCTGAGAAGTCCAACATGAGTTCTTCCCCCACGCTAGCCGCCGGCGCCGAAGCGCCGGTCTTCTACGACGACGGCCACCACCACCCCGAGCAGGGCACGCTGCTGGGCTTCTGGCTGTACCTGATGAGCGACTGCCTCATCTTCGCGGTGCTGTTCGGCTGCTACGCCGTGCTCGGTCGCAGCTATGCGGCCGGCCCGTCGGGCGCCGACCTGTTCGACCTGCCGCTCGTCGCGGCCAACACCGCGATGCTGCTGTTCTCGTCCATCACCTACGGCTTCGCGATGCTGCAGATGCAGGCTGGCCGCAAGAACGGCGTGCTGCTGTGGCTGGGCATCACCGGCCTGTTCGGTCTGGCCTTCCTCAGCTTGGAGCTGTATGAATTTGCCCATCTGATCCATGAAGGTGCCGGCCCGCAGCGCAGCGCCTTCCTGTCCTCGTTCTTCACGCTGGTCGGCACCCACGGCCTGCACGTCACCTTCGGCATCATCTGGCTGGTGACGCTGATGGTGCAGGTCAACCGGGGTGGCCTGATCCTCGAGAACAAGCGCCGCCTGGTCTGCTTGTCGATGTTCTGGCACTTCCTGGACGTCGTGTGGATCGGCGTCTTCACCTTTGTCTACCTGATGGGCACGCTGCCATGAGCGACCACCGCACCCACGTCGTCGAGACGAACTCCCACCTGCAAAAGCGCGGTCAGGGTCACCATGACCATGACGACCACCACGGCGACATCGCCTACCACGCCAGCTTCAAGGGCTACCTGGTCGGCTTCCTGCTGTCGGTCGTGCTCACCGCCATTCCGTTCTGGCTGGTGATGGCCAAGGTGCTGCCGTCCTCCGGGGCCACCGCGGCCGTGATCCTCGGCTTTGCCGCGGTGCAGATCGTCGTGCACATGGTGTACTTCCTGCACATGAATGCCAAGGTCGAAGGCGGCTGGTCCATGCTGGCGCTGATCTTCACCGCTGGCGTCGTCTTCATCATGTTGTCGGGTTCGATCTGGGTGATGTACCACCTGAACACCAACATGATGCCGATGCACGACATGCGCACCGCGCCGTAACGGTGCCCCCAGACCTGTCGCTGGGCGTCAGGCCCCCCGAGGGGGATGAGGAAACCTGGGGCGGCCCGGCGTTTCCTCGTGCGAGCGCACGCCAGGCACATG
>NZ_VIDT01000029.1 GCF_006519715.1 Ideonella azotifigens | reverse complement strand
GCCCCACCCAAGTCTGCTGTCACCGCCACCGCAGATCGCGCCTTCAGGTTGATGGCCTTCGGGCTTGGCATCCCTTGCTCGCTCAACTTCCTCGTGAGGGGGCTGAATACGTACCTATTGGCCACGCTTACACTGCCGCATGCCAACAAGGACTGCGACCTCTAATTTGCCGATGATCCGCGTGCCAGTCTGCCTGGGTGATCGTGCATACGACGTGATGATCGGCTCTGGCCTGCTGCGGGCTGAAGAGCATTGGTCCGATTTGCCGCGTGCCTCCGCCGCAGTGCTGGTGACCAACGTTACCGTCGCGCCGCTGTATGCCGCTGCAGTGCAAACCCAGCTGAAAAATAGATTTGCCAAGGTGCATCTGGTGACCTTGCCAGACGGCGAGCATCACAAGACCTGGCAGACGCTGAACCTGATCTTCGACCAATTGCTGGGTCACGAATGTGATCGGAAAACGGTGTTGGTGGCGCTTGGCGGCGGCGTGATTGGCGACATGACCGGCTTTGCCGCTGCTTGCTACATGCGCGGCGTGCCTTTCGTGCAGGTGCCGACCACGCTGCTGGCACAGGTGGACTCTTCCGTCGGAGGCAAGACCGCCATCAATCACCCGCTTGGCAAGAACATGATCGGCGCGTTTTATCAACCGCTGCGTGTCTTCTGCGATGTGGACACCTTGCAGACACTCCCGCCTCGCGAGGTGGCTGCCGGGTTGGCGGAAGTCATCAAGTACGGGCCGATTGCCGATGCGGCTTTCCTGGGGTGGCTCGAAGATCACATCGACGATCTGGTTGCCCTCAAGCCGGATGCGCTGATGCACGCGGTGCGTCGCAGCTGCGAAATCAAGGCGGCTGTGGTGGCGGCCGACGAGCGGGAAGGCGGGCTGCGTGCCATTCTCAACTTTGGCCATACCTTTGGCCACGCCATCGAGGCCGGTCTCGGCTTTGGTGTCTGGCTGCACGGCGAAGCGGTCGCCGCGGGCATGGTGATGGCCGCGGACTTGTCCGAGCGACTGGGGTTGATGCCGGTAGGATTTCAGGTCCGGTTGTCGGCACTGTTGCAACGAGCCGGCTTGCCCGTGCTGGGTCCCAAGCTGCCGGTAGACGAATACATGCAGCACATGCGCGTGGACAAAAAGGCCGAAGGCGGCGACATCCGGTTTGTGCTGATCGACCGCATCGGTTCGGCCGTGGTGCGGCCAGCGCCGGAGGCATTGGTGCGCCAGACCTTGGAGGCTTGCTCCGCGTGAGTGTTCCGGACAGCCCGGGTTCGCCGCTGCGGGCGGTTTACGCGGTGCCTCCGACCAGTCCGGGTGGTCGGCGCGTCGCCGAGCCACCCGCGCCGACACGCAGCGACTTCCAGCGTGACCGGGATCGCATCGTGCATTGCACCGCGTTTCGCCGGCTGGTCTACAAGACGCAGGTCTTCCTCAACCACGAGGGCGACCTGTTCCGCACGCGCCTGACGCATTCGCTGGAGGTGGCCCAGCTCGGGCGCTCCATTTCGCGCAGCCTCGGGCTGAACGAAGACCTGGTGGAGGCCATTTCGTTGGCGCATGACCTGGGCCATACGCCGTTTGGTCATGCAGGGCAGGACGCCTTGAACGATTGCATGGCCGAGTACGGCGGCTTCGAGCACAACCTGCAGAGCTTGCGGGTGGTGGACGCGTTGGAACAGCGCTACCCCGGATGGGATGGTCTGAACCTGTGCCTGGAGACGCGCGAGGGCATCCTGAAGCGCTGCCCGTTGCCATTGGCCCAGCAGATCGAAGCCCGCGAACCATCGGGTGTCGCGCGCCGGTTCCTGGACGGCACGCAACCCAGCCTGGAGGCGCAGCTGTGCAACCTGGCCGACGAGATTGCCTACAACGCGCACGACATTGACGAT
Organism: Ideonella azotifigens; assembly: GCF_006519715.1. Lineage (GTDB taxonomy): Bacteria > Pseudomonadota > Gammaproteobacteria > Burkholderiales > Burkholderiaceae_C > Ideonella > Ideonella azotifigens. Next base: position 18,662 of record NZ_VIDT01000029.1, on the reverse strand, counting down.
GGCGTGCGCTCGGGTTTGCTGAGCCTGGCCGCCTTGCGGGAGGTTCGGTTGTTCGCCCGTTTCGACGAGGAAGTCCAGCGTGACCATCCTGGTCTGGCAGGCAAGGCGCCACGCCGCCTGCTTGCGGAAGTCATCCGACGCATGCTCTCGGCCCAGGTCTATGACGTGATTGCCAGTGCGTCGGCGTCGCTCGCAACCGCGGCGCCTGCTTCCTGCGACGAGGTGCGCCGGCATCCTGCCCTGATCCGCTTCACGACCGACATGCGCCATGCCAGCGCCGAGCTCAAGCGCTTCCTCTTTCGTGAGCTGTACCGCCACCCGCAGGTCATGGACACCACCGAGCGGGGTCGCCGCATCATTGCCGAGCTGTTCGCCGCCTACCTCGACGACCCCCGCCAGTTACCGGAAGAGCACCGCGAGCCTGAGACCACGGAGGGCATCAGCCCCCGGCGCGTTGCCGACTACATCGCCGGCATGACCGACCGCTTCGCCACCCGGGAGCACCAACGCCTCACCGGCAGGCAAGTGTTCCTGGAGCGCTGACACCAGCTTGTGCCGCAGACACTCCGACCCCAAAAAAATGGGGTCGGAGTCGATTTGTTTACACTGCCGGCATGGCTCGCCAACCTCGAATGTCGGTCGCGGGATACCCGCATCACCTGATCCAGCGCGGGCACAACCGCGCTGACGTCTTCATCGACAGCGCTGACCGTCAGCGCTATCTGGACATCCTGCGAGACGTGGCACATGAGCACAAAGTGGCCGTGCATGCCTACGTGTTGATGAGCAACCACGTGCACCTGCTGGCCACGCCCGAGACAGTCGAGGGCCTCAGCCGCATGATGCAAAGCCTTGGCCGTCGCTATGTGGGCTGGTTCAACCACAAGCATCAGCGCTCAGGCACGCTCTGGGAAGGCCGCTTTCGCTCCCACCTGGTCGACGCGGACACCCACCTGCTGAGCTGCCTGCGCTACATCGAGCTCAACCCGCATCGGGCCGGGTTGGTCTCGGGCTTGCTTGACCACCCATGGTCCAGCATGGCGCACCACCTTGGGCAGCGCCGCGATCCGTTGTTGACTGACCATCCCGCGTTCTGGCAGCTTGGCAACACGCCTTTCGAGCGAGAAGCGGCTTACAGGCGATGGCTGGAAGAGGGGGTTTCCGAATCCGAGCGGCAACGCCTGACGAGCAGTCTGTTGAAGGCGCAGCCGCTCGGCAGCCCACGTTTCATGCAGCAGTTGGCACAGGATCTGGCGCGGCCTTTGGTCCCCAAGTCGCGTGGTCGGCCACGAAAGCCAGCTGTGACAGATGACTCTGTCCCTATTTAAATGCTTGCATCGGGGTCGTGGCCTGTTTAATTGACTCTGACCCCAATTTATAGAACTTGAAGGGCAAGGCGTTATTGCGCACACTAGGGCATTCCCCAGCTACCGTCGAGGATTGCGCCATGACCCAGGCCGCCACGGGACCTACCCGCCAAGAAATCGAAGCGCTCGCCGAAGGCGGCTTGTATGACCCGGCGCAGGAGCACGACGCCTGCGGTGTCGGCTTTGTGGCCCACATCCAAGGGTTGAAAGCACACCACATCGTCGAGCAGGGCCTGAAGATCCTGGAGAACCTGGACCACCGTGGCGCGGTGGGCGCGGACAAGCTGATGGGCGACGGCGCCGGCATCCTGATCCAGATCCCGGACGACTTCTTCCGCGCCGAAATGGCCGCGCAAGGCGTGGCGCTGCCGCCGCTGGGCGAATACGGCGTTGGCATGATCTTCCTGCCGAAGGAGCATGCTTCGCGCTTGGCCTGCGAGCAGGAACTGGAGCGCGCCATCAAGGCCGAAGGCCAGGTGCTGCTGGGCTGGCGCGACGTGCCGGTGGACCGCGACATGCCGATGTCGCCCACCGTGCGCACCACCGAGCCGGTGATCCGCCAGGTCTTCATCGGCCGCGGGCAGGACGTGATCGTGCCGGACGCGCTGGAGCGCAAGCTCTACGTGATCCGCAAGACGGCGTCCGCCGCCATCCAGCGCCTGAAGCTCACGCACAGCCGCGAGTACTACGTGCCCAGCATGAGCTGCCGCACCATCATCTACAAGGGCCTGTTGCTGGCCGATCAGGTCGGCAAGTACTACAAGGACCTGGCCGACCCGCGCACCGTCTCGGCGCTGGCGCTGGTGCACCAGCGCTTCTCGACCAACACTTTCCCGGAATGGCCACTGGCGCACCCGTACCGCATGGTGGCGCATAACGGCGAGATCAACACCGTCAAGGGCAACTTCAACTGGATGCGCGCCCGCGAAGGCGTGATGAAGTCCCCGGTGCTGGGTGACGACCTGCAGAAGCTCTACCCGATCAGCTTTGAAGGCCAGTCCGACACCGCGACCTTCGACAACGCGCTGGAGCTGCTGACCATGAGCGGCTACCCGCTCGCCCAGGCCGCGATGATGATGATCCCCGAGGCCTGGGAACAGCACGAGAAGATGGACCCGCGCCGCCGGGCCTTCTACGAGTACCACGCCTCGATGATCGAGCCCTGGGACGGCCCCGCTGCGATGGTCTTCACCGACGGCAAGCAGATCGGCGCCACGCTGGACCGCAACGGCCTGCGCCCGGCGCGCTACATCGTCACCGACGACGACCTGGTGGTCATGGCCTCGGAAAGCGGCGTGCTGCCCATCCCCGAGAACCGCATCGTCAAGAAGTGGCGCCTGCAGCCGGGCAAGATGTTCCTGATCGACCTGGAGCAGGGCCGCATCGTGGACGACGGCGAGCTGAAGAACCAGTTCGCCAGCGCCCGCCCGTACCGCCAGTGGATCGACAACGTGCGCGTCAAGCTGGACGAAGTGCCGGCCGCGCAGGCCGCCGCACCGGCCAGCTTCACCGAGGCGCTACTGGACCGCCAGCAAGCCTTTGGCTACACCCAGGAAGACATCAAGTTCCTGATGGCACCGATGGCCATTGCCGGCGAAGAAGGCATCGGCTCGATGGGCAACGACTCGCCGCTCGCCGTGCTGTCGGACAAGAACAAGCCGCTCTACAGCTACTTCAAGCAGCTGTTCGCCCAGGTCACGAACCCGCCGATCGACCCGATCCGCGAAGCCATCGTGATGTCTCTGAACAGCTTTATCGGCCCCAAGCCCAACCTGCTGGACATCAACGCGGTGAACCCGCCGATGCGCCTCGAAGTGGCCCAGCCCATCCTGGACTTCCAGGACATGGCGCGGCTGCGCGCGATCGAGGCGCACACCAGCGGCAAGTTCAAGCCCTACGAGCTGAAGATCACCTACCCGCTGGCCTGGGGCAAGGCCGGCGTCGAGGCCAAGCTGGCTTCGCTGTGCGCCGAAGCGGTGGACGCGCTGAAGAGCGGCCACAACATCCTGATCATCACCGACCGGGCGATGGACCGCGAACACGTGGCCATCCCCGCGTTGCTGGCATTGTCTGCCGTGCACCACCACCTGGTGCGCGAGGGCCTGCGCACGACGGCCGGCCTGGTCGTCGAGACCGGTTCGGCGCGCGAGGTGCATCACTTCGCGGTGCTGGCGGGCTACGGCGCGGAAGCCGTGCACCCGTACCTGGCGCTGGAGACGCTGACGGCGATGCACGCCGACCTGCCGGCTGATCTTTCGACCGACAAGGCGATCTACAACTACGTCAAGGCCATCGGCAAGGGCCTGTCGAAGATCATGTCCAAGATGGGCGTGTCGACCTACATGTCCTACTGTGGCGCCCAGCTATTCGAGGCCATCGGCCTGAACCGCGACATGGTCGCCAAGTACTTCCGCGGCACGGCCACGCAGGTCGAAGGCATCGGTGTGTTCGAAGTGGCTGAAGAAGCGCTGCGCAATCACCGCGCCGCGTTCGGCGAAGACCCGCTGCTCGAAGGCATGCTGGAGACCGGCGGCGAATACGCCTGGCGCACCCGCGGCGAAGACCACATGTGGTCGCCCGACGCGATTGCCAAGCTGCAGCACAGCACCCGCTCGGGCAAGTTCGACACCTACAAGGAATACGCCCAGCTGATCAACGACCAGAGTCGCCGCCACCTGACGCTGCGTGGCCTGTTCGAGTTCAAGTTTGACCCGAGCAAGGCCATTCCGCTGGAAGAGGTCGAATCGGCGGCCGACATCGTCAAGCGCTTCGCGACCGGCGCGATGTCGCTGGGCTCCATCTCCACCGAGGCCCATTCGACGCTGGCCATCGCGATGAACCGCATCGGCGGCAAGAGCAACACCGGCGAAGGCGGTGAAGACCCTGCGCGTTATCGCAACGAGTTGAAGGGCATCCCCATCAACGCTGGCACCAAGGTGTCCGACGTGGTGGGCGCCGACGTGATCGAGTCCGACTACACGCTGAAGGACGGCGACAGCCTGCGCTCGCGCATCAAGCAGGTTGCTTCCGGCCGCTTCGGCGTCACGACCGAATACCTGGTCTCTGCCGACCAGATCCAGATCAAGATGGCCCAGGGCGCCAAGCCCGGCGAAGGCGGCCAGCTGCCGGGTGGCAAGGTGACCGAGTACATCGGCCGCCTGCGCCACTCGGTGCCGGGCGTGGGCCTCATCAGCCCGCCGCCGCACCATGACATCTACTCGATCGAGGACCTGGCGCAGCTCATCCACGACCTGAAGAATGTGAACCCGCGGGCCAGCATCAGCGTCAAGCTGGTGTCGGAGGTCGGCGTGGGCACGATTGCCGCGGGCGTGACCAAGTGCAAGGCCGATCACATCGTGATCGCCGGGCATGACGGCGGCACCGGTGCATCGCCCTGGTCGTCCATCAAGCATGCCGGCTCGCCGTGGGAACTGGGTCTGGCCGAGACGCAACAGACCCTGGTGCTGAACCGGCTGCGCGGCCGCGTGCGCGTGCAGGCAGACGGCCAGATGAAGACCGGTCGCGACGTCATCATCGGCGCACTGCTGGGTGCCGACGAATTCGGCTTCGCCACCGCGCCGCTGGTGGTCGAAGGCTGCATCATGATGCGCAAGTGCCACCTGAACACCTGCCCGGTGGGCGTGGCCACGCAGGACCCGGTGCTGCGCAAGAAGTTCGCTGGCAAGCCTGAGCACGTGGTGAACTTCTTCTTCTTCGTTGCCGAAGAAGCCCGCAGCATCATGGCCCAGCTGGGCATCCGCAAGTTCGACGAGCTGATCGGCCGCGCCGACCTGCTGGACACCAAGAAGGCCATCGGCCACTGGAAGGCCAGGGGCCTGGACTTCAGCCGCGTGTTCCACCTGCCCAAGGTGCCGGCCGAGGTGCCGCGCTTCCATGTCGAGTCGCAGGACCATGGCCTGGACCGCGCGCTGGACCGCAAGCTGATCGAGAAGTGCCGCGCCGCGATCGAAAAGGGCGAGAAGGTCCAGTTCATGGAGGACACGCGCAACGTCAACCGCACCGTTGGCGCCATGCTCTCCGGCGAACTGATCCGCCACCGCCCAGAAGGCCTGCCGGATCACACCGTCTTCATCCAGATGGAAGGTACCGGCGGCCAGAGCTTTGCTTCTTTCCTGGCGCCCGGCATCACGCTGTACCTGATCGGCGAGGCCAATGACTACACCGGCAAGGGCCTGTCTGGCGGCCGGGTCGTGGTGCGCCCCAGCATCGATTTCCGCGGCGACGCCAGCCGCAACATCATCGTCGGCAACACCGCGCTGATCGGTGCCACCAGCGGCGAGGCCTTCTTCCGCGGCGTGGCCGGCGAGCGCTTCGCGGTTCGCCTGTCGGGCGCCACCGCGGTGGTCGAAGGCACGGGCGACCACGGTTGCGAATACATGACCGGCGGCACTGTTGCCGTGCTGGGTGTGACTGGGCGCAACTTCGCAGCCGGCATGTCCGGTGGCGTGGCTTACGTCTACGACGAAGACGGCAAGTTCGCCGAACGCTGCAACACCGCGATGGTGGCGCTGGACAAGGTGCTGCCGGCCGCCGAGCAGGAGGGCGGTACCGACAAGGCGCTGTTCCATCGCGGCAAGACCGACGAAGCCACGCTGAAGAAACTGATCGAGGACCACCACCGCTGGACCGGCAGCCTGCGCGCCCGCGACATCCTGGACCACTGGGCCGAATCGCGCGCCAAGTTCGTCAAGGTCTTCCCGCACGAGTACAAGCGCGCGCTGGGCGAGATGCATGCTAAGCAACAAGCCAGCGAAGTGGTGACCAAGGCAAAGGCTGTTGAAGCCTCCAAGTCTGTCCCCGCCAAATAAGCCAGCCGCAGCAAGCTAGGAATCAAACATCATGGGAAAAGTCACTGGCTTCATGGAGTACGACCGGCTCGAAGAGGGCTACCTGCCGGTCGAGTCACGCCTGAAGAACTACAAGGAATTTGTCATCGGCTTGAAGAGCGATGACGCCAAGGTCCAGAGCGCACGCTGCATGGACTGCGGCACGCCGTTCTGCAACAACGGCTGCCCGGTCAACAACATCATCCCGGACTTCAACGACCTGGTCTTCCGCAACGACTGGCGCAATGCGATCCGGGTGCTGCACAGCACCAACAACTTTCCCGAGTTCACCGGCCGCATCTGCCCGGCGCCCTGCGAAGCCGCCTGCACGCTGAACGTGAATGACGACGCGGTGGGCATCAAGTCCATCGAGCACGCCATCATCGACCGTGCCTGGGCCGAAGGCTGGGTGGCGCCGCAGCCAGCCAAGCACAAGACCGACAAGCGCGTGGCGGTGGTCGGCTCCGGCCCGGCTGGCCTGGCCGCGGCGCAGCAGCTCGCGCGTGCCGGGCATGACGTGGTGGTGTTCGAGAAGAATGACCGCGTGGGCGGCCTGCTGCGCTACGGCATTCCCGACTTCAAGATGGAGAAGACGCACATCGACCGCCGCGTCAAGCAGATGGAAGCCGAGGGCGTGGTCTTCCGCACCGGCGTGATGGTCGGCGCGCTGCCCAAGGGTAGCAAGGTCACCAACTGGGCCAAGGAGACCGTCAGCGCCGAGCAGCTGAAGGCCGAGTTCGACGCGGTGCTGCTGGCCGGCGGCGCCGAGCAGAGCCGCGACCTGCCGGTGCCCGGCCGCGACCTCGAAGGTGTGTACTTCGCGATGGAGTTCCTGCCTCAGCAGAACAAGGTCAACGCCGGTGACAAGCTCAAGGGTCAACTGCGCGCCGAAGGCAAGCACGTCATCGTGATCGGTGGCGGCGACACCGGCTCCGACTGCGTGGGCACCAGCAACCGCCATGGCGCGGCCAGCGTCACCCAGTTCGAGCTGATGCCCACGCCGCCGGAGCAGGAAGACCGGCCCCTGACCTGGCCGTATTGGCCGTACAAGCTGCGCACCTCGTCCAGCCACGAGGAAGGCTGCCAGCGCGAGTTCGCCATCGCCACCAAGGAGTTTGTGGGCGAGAAAGGCAAGCTGACCGGCCTGAAGACGGTTCGTGTCGAATGGCAGGGCGGCAAGATGGTCGAAGTGCCGGGCAGCGAGCAGTTGCTGAAGGCTGACATGGCGCTGCTGGCCATGGGTTTCGTGAACCCGGTCGGCACCATCCTCGAAGCCTTTGGCGTGGACAAGGACAACCGTGGCAATGCCAAGGCCACCACTGAGGCGCACCACGGCTACCGCACCTCGGTCGAGAAAGTGTTCGCCGCAGGCGACATGCGCCGCGGCCAGTCGCTCGTGGTCTGGGCCATTCGCGAAGGCCGGCAGGCCGCGCGCTCGGTGGACGAATTCCTGATGGGCCACAGCGAACTGCCGCGCTGACCAGAGTCGCTTTTCCCACTGAGAAGACCCTGCCGACCGATGGTTGGCGGGGTCTTCGCGCTTTCAGCGCCGCCGAGGTATTGCATTGGCAACGGGACTTGCGTGCGACGCCAACGACAGAGGCTCAGCAGCCGGGCATTTCAGGTTGAACCCGGTATCACACGCCGGAAACCCCCGCGCCACAGGCGAAACGCCAAGATCCGGTATCCTACGCATTGACTTTCCGGTCCCCAGCCATTGGCTGCGCGTGGCCCCTCTTGTCTTCAACCCCTTTGAGTCCGGTCCTGGTGGCCGCGCTTGCCTTTGTCCCAAGCATTGATTGAGATCGACCACGTCACGTTTGGCTACGACCCGAGCCGGCGCATCCTGAACGACGTGTCGCTGAATTTCCAGCGTGGCCAGGTCACCGCCATCCTGGGCGGCTCGGGCTGCGGCAAGACCACGCTGCTGCGCCTGATTGGCGGCGTGCATGCCGTCGACAGCGGCCGGGTGGTGTTCGACGGCGAAGAAGTCAACGTGCGCGACAAGGCCCAGCTGTACCGGCTGCGCCGCAGGCTGGGCATGTTGTTCCAGTTCGGCGCCTTGTTCACCGACCTCAGCGTGTTCGAGAACGTGGCCTTCCCGCTGCGCGAGCATGGCGGCTTGAGCGAAGAAATGATCCGCGACATCGTGCTGATGAAGCTCAACGCGGTGGGCCTGCGCGGCGCTGCGGCGCTGCGCATCAGCGAGGTGTCGGGCGGCATGGCGCGGCGCATCGCGCTGGCTCGCGCGGTGGCGCTGGACCCGGAAGTCATCATGTATGACGAGCCGTTCGCCGGGCTGGACCCGATCTCGATGAGCGTGACGGCCAACCTGATTCGCAAGCTCAACGACGCCACCGGCGCGACCACGCTGATGGTCTCGCATGACGTGCAGGAGTGTTTCCTGATCGCCGACTACGCTTACCTGATGGCCGCTGGCGGCCGGGTCGTGGCACATGGCACGCCGGCCGAGCTGAGTCAGTCCGAAGAGCCGGAAGTGCGCCAGTTCATCCGCGGCGAGCCCGACGGGCCGGTGCGCTTCCACTACCCGGCTGCGCCCTTGGCCGAGCAGCTGGGCCTGGCAGCACCGGCCGCCGACACGCAGGGGGCCACGCTGTGATGGACCTCGTTGCGCGCCTGGGCGCCGCCACGTTGCGCGTGCTGCAGTCGCTGGGTCATGCGACCTTCTTCCTGTTCGACCTGATCCGCTTCCTGCCGGCGGCGCTGCGACGCTTCGGGCTGGTCGTCACGCAGTTGCACGCCATCGGCAACCGTTCGCTGGTCATCATCCTGGCCTCGGGCATGGCGGTCGGCTTCGTGCTGGCGCTGCAGATGTACTACGCGCTGGTGACCTACGGGGCGGCCGAGTCGCTGGGCCTGATCGTCAACCTGGCACTGGTTCGCGAGCTGGGGCCGGTGGTCGCCGCGCTGCTGTTCGCTGGCCGGGCCGGCACTTCGCTGACGGCCGAGATCGGCCTGATGAAGGCCGGCGAGCAACTGGCGGCGATGGAGATGATGGCGATCGACCCGCGTGCTCGCGTGCTGGCGCCGCGTTTCCTTGGCGGCATCATCTCGATGCCGCTGCTGGCCGCGCTGTTCTCGGCCATCGGCATCCTCGGCGCCTATGTCGTTGCGGTGTTGCTGATCGGCGTGGACGCTGGCAACTTCTGGTCCATCATGCAGTCGCGGGTGGACGTGTTTCGCGACGTGGGCAACGGCGTCGTCAAGTCCTGCGTGTTCGGCTTGATCTGCACTTCGGTGGCGCTGTACCAGGGCTATGAAAGCCAGGCCACGCCTGAAGGCGTGGCCCATGCGACCACGCGCACCGTCGTGATTGCTTCCCTGGGTGTGTTGGCGATGGACTTCCTGCTGACCGCCCTGATGTTCTCCACCCCTTGAGCTGCATGTCGAATCCCATGCCCAAGGCGGGAGCACGAAAGAACTGTTTATGAACAAGAAAAGCATCGAAATCCTGGTTGGCCTGTTTGTGCTGCTTGGCGCCGCCGCCATCGTTTTCCTGGCCCTGAAGGCGGCCAACCTGGCCAGCTTCTCCAGCACCGAGGGCTACCAGGTCAAGGCCCGCTTTGACAACATCGGCGGCCTCAAGCCACGCGCGCCTGTGCGTTCGGCCGGCGTCAACGTCGGACGGGTCAAGTCCATCACGCTGGACCCGGCCACCTACCAGGGCCTGGTGACGCTGGAAATCAACAAGGGCGTGCAGTTCCCCAAGGACTCATCGGCCAAGATCCTGACGGCCGGCCTGCTGGGTGACCAGTACGTGGGCATCGAGCCGGGGGCAGATGACAAGAACCTGGCCGCGGGTGACGTGATCAAGCAGACCCAGTCAGCCGTGGTGCTGGAAAACCTGATCGGACAGTTCTTGTTCAACAAGGCGGCCGATGCGGGCGCCGACAGTGCAGGGGATTCCAAATGAGCATGACGACACGCCGCAGCGGCCTTGCCGCCGCGCTGCTGGTGTTGAGCCTGGCCGCGCATGCGGGCGAGGACGACATCGCGGTTGCCGCCGAGCCCTCCGAAAGCCAGCAGTCGCAGGACATTCAGGCCACGCCCGCAACGGACACGCAGCAGGTCGCGCCAGCCGAGGCGGACGCACAGCAGACCGCACCGGCGCCAGCACCAGCTGCATCCGACGCCGCGGCGGCGCCCGCAGCGGAGCCGGCGAGTGCGGTTCCCGCGGAGGCCCAGGCTGACCGTGACACCGAGCCCGGTGACAAGCCCTCGGCACCGACCCCGAACAGGCGCGACCCGTTCGAGTCCTTCAACCGCGGCGTGTTCTCGTTCAACGAAAGCCTGGACGCGCACCTGCTCAAGCCGGTGGCCGAGGGCTACAAGAAGGTCGTGCCGGAGCTGGTGCGTACCGGCGTCGAGAACGTGCTGGGCAATCTGGGCGATGTCTGGTCCACGGTCAACAACCTGCTGCAGGGCAAGATCGAGGGCACGGCGCGCATGACGATGCGGGTGCTGAGCAACTCCATCATCGGCATGGGCGGCATCTTTGATCCGGCCACCGACATGGGCCTGGAGCGTCAGAGTGAAGATTTCGGCCAGACGCTGGGCCGCTGGGGCGTGCCGCCGGGGCCGTACCTGGTGCTGCCGCTGCTCGGCCCGTCGACCGTGCGCGACGCGGCCGCGACGCCGGCCAACATCTACTTCGGCCCGACCTATTTCATCGACGACTCGAACGTGTCGCTGGGCGTCGGCGTGTTGAACGTGATCAGCACCCGCGCGTCGCTGCTGGACGCGGGCCAGATGCTGGACTCGATCGCGCTCGACAAGTACAGCTTCCTGCGCGACGCCTACCTGGCCCGCCGCCGCAACCAGGTCTACGACGGCAACCCGCCGGAAGAGCCGGACGACAGCGACGCCGATGGCGCACCTGTGCCGGCCAAGCCCTGAGGCACACACAACTCGTCACGTCTCTCGCGTCGGCTGGAAGCCGGGCCCGGGCGTTGACTGCAAGCACTGACCGGGCTGTCCGCCCGCTGAAAGGAAATCCAGGCATGTCGTTCGCTCTGTTCCCGCGCGCCGCAATCGTGATCACCGTGGCCGCCTCGGCCCTCGTCTCCACCGCCGTGTTCGCCCAAGCCACCGCGCCCGATGCGCTGATCAAGGATTTGTCCACCGAGGTCATCGACACGGTGAAGTCAGACAAGGCGATCCAGGCTGGCGACGTCAGCAAGATCGTTGCCCTGGTCGACGCGAAAGTGATGCCCAACGTCAACTTCCAGCGCATGACCGCCTCGGCCGTGGGCCGCCACTGGCGCACCGCCACGCCGGAACAGCAAAAGCGCCTGCAGGACGAGTTCAAGATCCTGCTGGTGCGCACCTATGCTGGCGCGCTGACCCAGGTCAGGGACCAGACCGTGGGCCTGAAGCCTTATCGCGCTGCGGCCGAAGACACCGAAGTCGTCGTGCGCACCGAGATCAAGGGCAAGGGCGAGCCGATCCAGCTGGACTACCGGCTGGAGAAGACGGCTGCGGGCTGGAAGATCTATGACGTCAACGTGCTGGGCGTCTGGCTGGTCGAGCAGTACAAGAGCAGCTTCGCGCAGGAAATCGGCACCAGCGGCGTCGATGGCCTGATCGCCAAGCTGGCCGAGAAGAACAAGGCGGCAGCCGGTTCCAAGGGCTGATCTCGCATGATTGCCTTGCCCGCCCACCTGACGCTGCGTGAAGCGCGCGCCACGCTGGCCTCGCTGACGCCCGCGATCGCAGCCAGCACCGAGCCGGTGATCGAGGTGGACGCCGCTGCGCTGACGCACATCGATTCAGCCACGCTGGCGGTGCTGCTGGCCTGCCGGCGCAGTGCCGAGGCCCAGCAGCGGCGCTTCGCGGTGCTGAACGCGCCGGCCCGGCTGGTCGAGCTGGCCACCTTGTACGGTGTGCAGGACCTGCTGGGGCTGCAGGCGCACTGAGTTTGCTGTTCCAAACGGCCAACGGCCGCGCGGACCTCAGGTTCGTGCGGCCGTTGTGCCTTTCGGGCCTGCGCTATTCCGGCTGCGCGTAGCGCCGCATGCGCAGGTTACGCTTGATCTCCTGCAGCACCGGCCGCTGGGCCTGGCCCAGGCGCAGGGCCACGCCAGTGGTCAGGATGTCGATGATCATCAGGTGCAGCATGCGCGAGACCATTGGGCTGTAGCGGTCGTAGTCTTCCGGATGGTCGGCCGCCAGCAGGATCTGGTTCTGGTTCTGCGCCAGCTGGGCCAGCGGCGAACTGCTGGCGGTGATGACGATCAGCGTCGCACCCTTGCGCAGCGCGATCTCGGCCACGTCGATCAGGTCCTTGCTGCGGCCCGAGTTGCTGATGATGACGGCGCAGTCCTCGGCCTTCAGCATCGTCGCGCTCATGATCTGCACATGACCGTCACTCATCGCCACGGCGTTGACGCCCAGGCGGAAGAACTTGTGCTGCGCGTCCTGGGCTACGATGCCGGAGTTGCCCACGCCGTAGAACTCGACCCGGCCCTTGGCCTGCGCCGTCGTCGTCAGCGCGACCAGTGCGCGCTCGAAAGCGTGGCTGGTCGCGTCATTGCGGTACTTCAGCATCGCCGCCACGGCGTTGTCGATCACCTTGACGATCAGGTCACCCGGCTTGTCATCCTCATCCACCGAACGGTGCACAAACGGCACGCCTTCGTTGACCGTGCCGGCCAGCTTCAGCTTGAAGTCGGCCAGCCCGTCATAGCCCACGCTGCGGCAGAAGCGCACCACGGTCGGTTTGCTGACATGCGAGCGCTCGGCCAGCTCGCCCACCGGCATCGACGAAAAGCTGCGCGGGTCCTGCAACACCAGCTTGGCGACCCGCTGCTCGGCGGGCGGCAGCGCAGGGATGGAGGCTCGGATGCGGTCCAGCATGATGGGTGACCTGGTTAGCTGTGGCTCGGGTTGGGCGAGGTTCATCGGCATGTCCTCACCTCTTTTCAGATCACTGCTCTTCGGCCCAGGCGAAACCGTCTCGCGCGACCAATGCGCTCGCTGCAGCGGGGCCCCAGCCGCCAGCGGCGTAGGTCTTCAGGTCGCTGGGGTTGCCCTCCCAGGCGTCCAGGATGGGCTCGACCCAGCGCCAGGCCTGTTCCTGCTCGTCGCTGCGCACGAAGAGGTTCAGCCGACCGGCAATCGCGTCCAGCAGCAGGCGTTCGTAGGCGCCCACTCGCTCGGAGGGGAAGGCCTTGTCGAAGTCCAGGTCCAGTGACACCGGCGCCAACTGCTCGGCCGGGCCGGAGCCCTTGGCGGCCAGCAGGTGCAGCTCCAGCCCGTCTTCCGGCTGCAGGTTGATCACCAGCTTGTTCGCGCGGCCGTTGCTGGCAAAGATCGGGTGCGGCACCGGGCGGAAGTTGACGACGATCTGTGCGTCCCGTGCGGCCAGCCGCTTGCCGGTGCGCAGGTAGAAGGGCACGCCGGCCCAGCGCCAGTTCTGCACCTCGGTGCGCAGCGCCACGAAGGTTTCGCAGCTGCTGTTTTTCGGCACCTTCACTTCGTCCAGGTAGCCGGGCACCGGTTTGCCGTCCACCGTGCCGGCCTTGTACTGGCCGCGCAGCACGTCGCGCGTCACGCTGTCGGGCGTGAAGGGCTTGAGGGACTTCAATACCTTGAGCTTCTCGTCGCGGATGGCGTCGGCGTCGTTGGTCGACGGCGGCTCCATTGCGATCATCGTCAGCAACTGCAGCGCATGGTTCTGGATCATGTCGCGCAGCGCACCGGTGCGGTCGTAGAAGTCCCCGCGCGTGCCCACGCCGATGGACTCGGCCAGCGTGATCTGGATGTTGGCAATGCTCTCGCGGCGCCACAGCGGCTCGAACAGCGCATTCGCAAAACGCAGCGCCATCAGGTTCTGCACCGAAGGCTTGCCCAGGTAGTGATCGATGCGGAAGGCCTGGCGCTCGTTGAACACCGAGCGCACCACGCGGTTGATTTCCTGCGCGCTCGCCAGGTCGTGGCCCAACGGTTTTTCCAGCACCACGCGCACCCGTTCTTCGTTCAGCCCGGCAGCGCCCAGCTGTTCGCAGATCACCGGGAACAGGTACGGGCTGGTCGCCAGGTACAGCACCACGGTTTCGGCACTGCGCGCGTCCAGCCATTGCTTCAGGCCGGCGTAGTCCTCGGGCTTGGACAGGTCCATGCGCCGGTAATGCAGCAGGTCGGCAAAGCGGGCGAACTCCTCATCGCTCGGCCGCTTCGAGCTTTCGACTTCGGCGAAGCGCTCCTTGATGAAGCTGCGGTAATCGTCGTCGCTGCGTTCATCTCGCGCCACCGCCAGGATGCGGCCGCCGGCTGGCAGCTTGCCATGACGGAAGGCCTGGAACAGTGCGGGCATCAGCTTGCGCCAGGTGAGGTCGCCGGTGCCGCCAAAAAACACGAGGTCGAAAGACATGGGAGTGGATGTGTAATTTAATTACCTGGTTCATGATGCATGAGTTTCTTGGACCGGTCAATCCGGCCTGCCAGGGAGGCCAGGACCGGCTGGCGGCACCTGTCTTGCATGCGTCCACAGCGTCGGAACGTAACCGAAACGTACTTGCCGCGTCACGCAATCGCGGTCTAATTGCAACTGCCGTGGCGCGCCCTTCGCGCGTCGGCCCCTCTGATGAACCAGCTCGACCAACTCAAGGCTTTCACCACCGTCGTTGCCGACACCGGCAACTTCAAGCAGATGGCGCAATACGCGCCACGCGACGCGACCACCAACCCTTCGCTGATCCTGAAGGCCGTGCAAAACGCGGACTACGCGCCGCTGCTCCGCGACACCGTCGCCGCGCACCGCGGCGAGCCGCTGGACCGCATCGTCGACCAGGTGCTGGTGCGCTTCGGCCTGGAGATCCTGAAGGTCGTGCCGGGCCGGGTCTCGACCGAAGTCGACGCCCGCCTGTCCTTCGACACCGCGGCCACCATCGCCCGTGCCCACTACCTGATCGGCCTGTACGAGGCTGCCGGCATTGCCCGCGAACGCGTGCTGATCAAGATCGCCGCGACCTGGGAAGGCATCCAGGCGGCCAAGGCGCTGGAGCAGTCCGGCATCCATTGCAACCTGACGCTGCTGTTCAGCTTCTGCCAGGCCGTGGCCTGCGGCGAAGCCGGCATCCAGCTGATCTCGCCCTTCGTCGGTCGCATCTACGACTGGTACAAAAAGCAGGCCGGAGCCAGCTGGGACGAGGCCGCGATGGCTGGCGCCAACGACCCCGGCGTGCGCTCGGTCAGCCACATCTACCGCTACTACAAGAAGTTCGGCATCAAGACCGAGGTCATGGGCGCGAGCTTCCGCAACGTCGGCCAGATCACTGCGCTGGCCGGCTGCGACCTGCTGACCATCAGCCCGGACCTGCTGGCCCAGCTGCAGGCCAGCGACGCGCCGCTGCAGGCCGCGCTCACGCCGGCCCTGGCCGAGGCTGCCACCGATCTGCACGCCGTCAGCTACCAGGAAAGCAGCTTCCGCTACGCGCTCAACGAGGACGCGATGGGCACCGAGAAGCTGGCCGAAGGCATCCGCGCCTTTGCCGTGGACGCTGCCAAGCTCGACCAGCTGATCGTGGGCCTGCAATGAGCGCAGCCGCCGCCCCCCGCTGCGACCAGACGATTGCCTGGACGGCGCTGCAAGGCCACTTCCAGGCCCATGGCCGCGGCCTCGACCTGCGCGAAGCCTTTGCCCGTGACGCTGGCCGCTTCGCAGGGTTCAGCGTGCAGGCGCCGGAGGTGTTTGCCGACCTGTCCAAGAACCGGTGGGACGCGACCACGCGCCGCTTGCTGGTCGAACTGGCCGAAGCTTGCCAATTGCCCGCGCGGCGGGATGCCATGCTGGCCGGCGAGCCGATCAACAGCACCGAAGGCCGGGCTGTCTTGCACACCGCGCTGCGCGCCCCGCGTGGCCAGGGCCTGTTCAGCGCCGAGGTGCACGAGGTGCTGGACCGCATGCTGGCCTTTGCCGAGCGCGTGCGGGATGTGGCGACCAGCGGCATCACCGACATCGTCAACATCGGCATCGGCGGCTCGGATCTCGGCCCGCAGATGGCGATGCCGGCGCTGCAGGCGTATTCGCACCCGGGGCTGCGGCTGCACTTCGTCTCCAACGTCGACGGCCACGACATCACGCCGGTGCTGTCCCAGCTGCGCCCCGAGCGCACGCTGTTCATCATCGCGTCCAAGACCTTCACGACGCAGGAGACCATGGCCAACGCCGCGGTCGCCCGCGAATGGTTCATCGCCCAGGGCGGGCAGGACATTGCAAAGCACTTCGTTGGCGTCACCACCAACCTCGAAGCCGCCGCCAAGTTCGGCGTCACCGAGACCTTCGGTTTCTGGGACTGGGTCGGCGGGCGTTATTCGCTTTGGAGCGCCATTGGCCTGCCGATCGCCATTGGCATTGGCAGCGAAAACTTCCGCGCCTTCCTGGCCGGTGCGCACGCGATGGACAGCCACTTCGCCGAAGCCCCGCTGGCCGACAACCTGCCGGTCCAGCTCGGCCTGCTGGACGTCTGGTACCGCAACTTCCACGGCTTCACCAGCCGCTCGGTCGCGCCCTACCACCAGGGCTTGAAGCGCTTTCCGGCCTACCTGCAGCAGCTGGAAATGGAGTCCAACGGCAAGTGCGTGGACATGGCCGGCCAGGCCTTGCCCTATGGCACCAGCCCGGTCGTCTGGGGCGAGCCTGGCACCAATGGCCAGCACGCCTACTTCCAGATGCTGCACCAGGGCACCGATGTGATCCCGGTCGAATTCATCGCCGTGAAAACGCCCAGCCATCCGCACGCGGACCTGCACACCAAGCTGCTGGCCAACTGCCTGGCCCAGAGCCAGGCGCTGATGCTAGGCATGACCGCGGCCGAAGCGGCCACCGAGTCCGCCCCCACCGCGTCCAAGACCTTGGACCGCGAAGTCCTCTCCCATCACCGCAGCTTCCCCGGCAACCGGCCCAGCAGCACGTTGATGCTGGACGCCTTGACGCCCAGTGCCCTGGGCGCGCTGATCGCGCTGTACGAACACCGCGTGTTCGTCAGCGGCGCGATCTGGGGCATCAACAGCTTCGACCAATGGGGCGTGGAGCTGGGCAAGGCCTTGTGCAGCCAACTGCTGCCACGTTTTGGCAGCGGCGATGCTGCCGGCCTCGACGGCTCCACCGCCGGCTTGCTGGCCAAGCTGCGTGGCTGAATTGGACGTGGCTGAATCCGCGGTCAGGCCCGCCGTCATTTTTGACTTCGGTGGCGTGCTGTTCCGCTGGAACCCGGCCGAACTGCTGGCCCTGGTGCTGGCGGACCGCGTTCGCAATGCCGCCGATGCCGAACACTGGAAGCTGCAGTTCTTCCAGCAGTACGAGGGCGACTGGGGCGCGTTCGACAGCGGCTTGATCGACGTTGCCGAGCTTGTTCGGCGCATCGCGGCCCGCACCGATCTGGCGGAAGCGGAAGTGCGGGCCGTGGTTGACGCGGTGCCCGGTTACCTGACGCCCCAACCCGGCACTGTGGCCGTGCTGCGTGCGCTCAAAGAGGCCGGCCACCGGCTGTTCTTCCTGTCCAACATGCCGGCCCCGTATGCCGAACACCTGCGCCGCACACACGACTTCCTCGGCTGGTTCGAAGACGGCGTGTTTTCGTCAGAGGTGAAGATGGGCAAGCCAGACGCTGAAGTGTTCAAACTCGCGCTGACGCGCTTCGGCCTGCGGCCCGAGCAAGCCTTGTTCATCGACGATCACCCGATCAACCTCACTGCCGCCAACGCGCTGGGCCTGCCTGCCGTGTTGTTCACCAGTGCCGAGCAACTGGGACTGGACCTGCAGGCGCGTGGCTTGCTGGACCCGGCTGAGGGCTTGTCTGCCGGTAGCGCGGCGCATGCCTGAACCGCTTACGCTGGCGCCCGCTTCGCAGTCGCCGGTGATGCCGACCGCTGACGTGCCCTGCGCCACTGCCGTTCCGAACTGAAGCCGCCCAGCGCGGCCGCTTGTTTGCCGGCCAGGCCGGCGGCCCTGGCTTCCACTGCCAGCGCCAGGCGCACTTGCTCCACGTGCTCGCGCGGCGACAGGCCGGCGTGTTGCTGGAACAGCCGCGACAAGTGGCGAGGCGTGACATGGGCCAGGGCGGCCATGCGGTCCAGGGTCCAGTCTTCGCCGGGGGCGTCGACCACTGCGTTTTGCACCGCGTGCACGGCGGGATGCAGGTGGCGGCGGCCAGCCAGCAGTGGCGAGCGTTCCGGGTCTTCGCTGCCGCGGCGGTGGAACACCACCATGACTTGCGCGACGGCCGAGGCCAGGCCTTCGCCCTGGCGTTCGGCGATCAGGTGCAGCGCCAGGTCAATGCCGGCGGTGATGCCGGCGCTGCTCCAGACCGGACCGTCGCACACGAACACGCGGTTGGGCAGCACGCGGGCGCCGGGTGCCATCAGCGCCAGGTCGGCCAGCAGCTCGTGATGGGTGGTGACCTGGCGCTCGGTGAGCAGGCCGGCA
>NZ_VIDT01000289.1 GCF_006519715.1 Ideonella azotifigens | reverse complement strand
GGCCATCCTCTTCCTGGCCGGCAACGGCTACGCGACCGGCAGCACCGTGCGGGTCGACGGCGGCGGTGCCATCGCCTGACCCGGCCTGCCCAGCCGCCACCCCAAAGGCTCAGGCCTTCAAGGGTTGATTGCACCGGGCGGCACGCACCACCACCCCTGGTGCTTCAATCCTTCCACCAGATGCCGCGCCCGCGGCCCCCTCTTCAAGGAATCAACTCGCCATGAACATCGTCCTGAGCGGCAAGACCGCCATCGTCACCGGCTCCACCCGCGGCATTGGTTATGCCATCGCGCTCGGCCTGGCGCGTGCCGGCGCCAGCGTCGTGATCACCGGCCGCAAGCAGGAGGACGTAGAACAGTCGCTGGTCAAGCTGCGCGCTGCTGTGCCGGGCGCCCAGGTGCGTGGCGTGGCGGCTGACCTGGGCAACGCCGCGGGCTTCGAGGTGTTGAAGGCCGCCGAACCGCATGCGGACATCCTGGTCAACAACGTGGGCGTGTTCAACCTGCAGCCCTTCGCCGAGATCCCCGACGAAGAGTGGACGCGCATGTTCGAGGTCAACGTGATGTCCGGCGTGCGCGCCAGCCGCATCTACCTGCCCGGCATGCAGCAGAACAACTGGGGCCGCATCGTGTTCATCTCGTCCGAGTCGGGCCTGAACATCCCCGCCGACATGATCCATTACGGCTTCAGCAAGACCGGCAACCTCGCCGTCTCACGCGGCCTGGCCAAGAGCCTGGCCGGCACCGGCATCACGGTGAACGCCGTGCTGCCCGGCCCCACGCTCTCCGAAGGCGTACAGCAATTGGTGGCGCCGGGCGGCGACCTGGCCACCGCCGAGCGCATCGCCAACGAGTTCGTCAAGGCCCACCGCAGCTCGTCCATCCTGCAGCGTGTCGCCACGCCCGAGGAAGTGGCGAACATGGTGGTCTATGTCTGCTCGCCGCAGGCTTCGGCGACCACGGGCGCGGCGTTGCGGGTGGATGGGGGCGTGGTCGACACGATTGCCTGACCGGCGCCGGCAGGCCCCACCGAACGCTCGCCTTCTGAGGCGAGCGCCGCGAAGCCTTCGGCAGGCGCAGCGTACCTCCCGGGCCGCTGCGCCCAGCTTCACTTAGCCCTGCTTGGCTTTGCGGGCTTCCATCAGTTCCTTCTTGCAATCGGGCGAGAGCTCCTTGCGGTGCTCCTTCATGCAGGCCTTGAGCGTGCCGTCGCCCGGCTTGATGCCGGGGCAGAGCTTGTCAACGTCGGCCTTGCAGGCCGCAGCCACGTCGGCGGTCGATGGCGCGGCGTCAGCAGCGTAGGCGGCGGCGGACGCCAGAAGGCCGGCGCAGGCCAGGGACAAGGCAGAGAACATGATCTTCACGGGCGGGATCTCCAGGTTGGGTGACACGGGATACGACGCGAAACGCGGCCAATTCTCCCACCCGACTCACACCCGCTGCGGCAGAAAGCTGCGAGGGTCAATACCTGCCGGAGCCTGCCAGTGTCAGGTCTTGCAAAACGGCGGCCCAAAGCCGATGAAAGACGTCCAGCGTCAAGACGTTGTCGCTTCGCAAGACCCCAGGCCACAGACCCCAAGCCCACACGGCATCGCTGAAACGCCCGCCACTCCCTTCTCCACCGACTGCCTCAGTAGCGCGCCGATCAGAGCCGGCACGAGCAGAGCCAACACGCCGCCGCGGGTGGCCGGGGCATGAGAGTGCGTAGACCTCGTTTACGATAGACGTACTTTGTTCCGAGCCTTGGCTGGCCGGCCGAGAAGATACCTAGCGGCAAAGCCGCGACCAAGGCAAGAGAGCGCAGACATGACTACACCGGCGCACCCAGGCCAGATCCTGGCCGGCAAGCTTGCTGCCATCGGAGTTCTGCCTACAGAACTTGCGCGCCAACTTCACGTCCCGGCGAACCGAATCACGCAAATCATCAAATGGCAGTGCGGAATCAAGGGTGATTCCGCTTTGCGCTTCGCGCATTGGTTCAGCAGTGCTCCCGAGTTCTGGATGGGTCGTCAGGCACAACATGAGCTGCACGAAGCCGTTCGAAGCTCCGGCAGAGAGACTCGGCTGCTTCCTCGGCAAACCACTCAGGCGGATGCGCAATGAAGTACGTCTACGAAGATCTAAGCGACGACCAATTCGAGCAACTCGTTGTACTGATCTGTCAGCGCTTGCTTGGCATGGGCGTGCAGAGTTTCGCCAAAGGCGTCGATGGCGGACGTGATGCGAAATTCATCGGTGTCGCTGAACTCATCCCGAGCAAGGCCGCGCCGTGGAACGGCACCATCATCGTCCAAGCCAAACACACCAATGGCTACAACCGAAGTTGCTCCGAATCTGATTTCTTCAGCACGAAGTCAGGGGACACTGTAATTGGCAAGGAAATTCCGCGTATCAAGAAGCTGCAAAGAGCCAATCAACTTGATCACTACATTTTGTTCGCAAATCGCAGCCTAACGGGAAATGCCGAGAGCGACATTCGCGCTCACATCGCCAAGGAATGCGGCATCCCAGAGCAGTCGATCATGCTTTGCGGCCTTGAGGCGCTTGAACTGTGGCTGAAATCGTTTCCTGAGATCCCGAATTTGGCAAGACTTGATCCACTTGACTCACCTCTTGTAGTGAGCCCCGACGAACTTGCCGAAGTCGTGGAAGCGCTCGCCCGCCATATGGACGGGGCTGTTACGACCATGGACGCGCCGCCATCTCCGCGCACGTCCTATGAGACCAAGAATGCGCTTAACAAGATGAGCCCTGAATATGCCAAAACTTTGCGCCGGCAGTACCTCAAAGACACGGCACAAGTAAAGGAATTTTTGGCAGCACCGGAGAATGACGAGCTCCTTCGCATGTATGAGTCCACGGTCGATGAATTTCAGCTGAAGATTATTGCAAAGCGCAAATCCTATCAAAGCTTCGACGACGTTATGAACTACCTCATGGACCTGCTCTTCGCACGGGATCCAATCCTCCGCAGAAACAAGAAACTGACGCGAGTGATGTTGTTCTACATGTACTGGAATTGCGACATCGGGGAGGGCGAAGATGCTGCGCCCAACTAAACATTCGCACCCCGACCGGACTGTCGTCAACGTGGCGCTACTCGTGCTGAATCGCCTTCGTAAGCGGCGGCTAGAAGGTTACAGCCCGCTGCGGGCGTACGTGAAGAAAGTTGTCGCTGGTGGTGACGTACTGTTCCTGCCCGCGCTCAATTTTTTATTCCTTCTGGGGCTAATCGAGTACCGCCCGAAAACTGATGCTGTCGAGTACGTGGGGCCCCAATGAAGTTGTCAAAGCTTTACAGCAACAAGCCCGAACTTTTTGGTCCGATCGACTTCCGGTCGGGCCTGAATGTTGTGTTGGCCGAGATTCGACTTCCTGACAACCGTGATAAGGACACGCACAACCTCGGCAAGACCACTCTCGGCCGATTAATTGACTACGGCTTCCTTGTCACGCGCGATCCGAAATTTTTCCTTTTCAAGAATGAGGCGTTATTCAGTCGCTTCGTGTTCTTCCTCGAAATCGAACTGGCTGATGCTTCCTACGTCACGGTACGGCGAGGGGTGGAAGAGGCGACAAAGATCAGCTTCAAAAAGCATGAGGCATCGCATCAAGATTTCGCCGACCTCGCGGAAGAAGACTGGGATCACTTTGGTCTGCCCTTCGAACGGGCACGGGAGATGCTGGACGGCCTTCTTGATTTGCGGGGTGTATCTCCATGGGATTTCCGGAAAGGCCTCGGATATCAACTGCGAGGACAAGACGACTTTCAGGACGTTTTCCAGCTTCGCCGTTTCGGGATAGGCGCACACAAGGACTGGAAGCCGTACGTCGCTCACATTCTCGGCTTTGATCATTCTCTTGTGCAGCAGCACTACGAGAAACAGGAAAAACTTGAGGAAGCGAAGTCCGTCGCCGATACGGTTAAAGCCGAACTTGGCGGAACTGTCGATGATGTAAGCAAGATTGAAGGCATTCTTCAACTAAAGTTGAAGGAAGCTGAAAAGAAGCAGAAACTCCTTGATGCTTTCGACTTCCGCCAGCAAGATAAGGAGCGAACCAAGCAGGTCGTCGAGGACATTGATGCTCGTATCGGCGCACTTAATACGCAGCGCTATTCCCTCAGTCAAAACAGAAGGAAGATTGCGGCCTCGCTGGAAGAGGACCAGATTCTCTTCAATCCTTCCGAAGCCCAGCGACTCTTTCAGGAAGTCGGCGTTCTGTTTGCCGGTCAAATCAAAAGGGATTTCGACCAGCTAATCGCGTTCAATCGCGCAATCACGGACGAGCGCCGAGGCTATCTGATTGAAGAATATGCCGAAGTCGAAGCCGAAATTAAGGGAATCACGACCGAATTGAACACGCTTGGTAAGCGCAGGTCAGATCTTTTGTCATTCCTCAGCGCTACCGATGTTTTTGCCAAGTACAAGCAGGTTACAGATGAGCTGGTAACCCTGCGCGCCGATATTGAGACACTGGAAAGACAGCGCGGCTTTCTCCGGAGGCTGCAAGATCTGAGGACCAACATCCGAAAGCTCTCCGAGGATCGGACTCATCTGCAATCGCAAATCGAGGCAAACGTCGAGGCGCAAAGCGGGGAAATCAATAGTTTATTCTCATCCATTCGCTTGTACTTCAGCGATATTATCGAAGAGGTCACCTCGCACAAGGCCTTGCTGAGTGTTTATGTCAACAAAGAGGGCCATCTCGAATTCAAGGCGGAAGTACTGGATGATGCTGGGAAAGCAACGAGCGCCGACCTTGGACATACCTATCGGAAACTACTGTGCATTGCTTTTGACCTAGCTGTGCTGCGTGCCCATCTCGATCAAAAATTCCCACGTTTCGTCTTCCACGACGGCGTCTTCGAATCCCTGGACGACCGGAAGAAGGCAAACCTTCTTGCAGTCATCCGTCAGTACGCAGATCTTGGGCTTCAGCCAATCATCACGCTGATCGACTCGGACGCACCACCGCCCTCCGAGGACGGAACGCCTGTCTTCTCGATCGAGGAAATCGTCGTGAGGTTGCACGACGAAGGGGACGAAGGGCGCCTTTTCCGCATGAAGGCTTGGTAGCTCATTAAGCTCATTAGCCGAGCAATTTCTCCTCGCCACGCTGACCCCTTCGCCCTTCAAACGCTCGCCGCCCCCACCACCAACCGCCTCGCCAACGCCGTCCCATCCTCCCGGAACACATGCACGCTTTCCGGCGGCGCGACCAAGCGCAGCATGTCGCCCACCCGGAAGTTCTCGTCGTGGACCTTGGCGATGAGGGTGGCGTTGCCGTCGCGCAGCTTGGCGTGCACGTAGCCGTGTTCGCCGAGGTGTTCGACGTGCTGGACCTGGGCGGGCCAGCCGGTGTCCTGGCCTGGGGCTTCGCGCTGGGCCAGCAGGTGTTCGGGGCGGATGCCCAGCGTGGCGCGTTGGCCGGGTTGCAGGGCGCGGCCACCACTTTGACCGTCTACGCAGGCGAGCTGGGACTGGCCGGCGCAGTCCAGCAGCACGCGTTCGGCGTCTGCGGCGGCCACGCTGGCGTCCACGAAGTTCATCGCGGGTGAGCCGATGAAGCCGGCGACGAAGCGGTTGGCGGGGTGGTGGTAGAGCGTGAGCGGGGAGCCGACCTGGGCGATGCCGGGCTCGCCACGGGCGCCGGCGCCGGGCGTGAGCAGCACGATCTTGTCAGCCAGCGTCATGGCCTCGACCTGGTCGTGGGTCACGTAGATCATGCTGGCCGAGCCGATTTGGCGGTGCAGCTTGGCGATCTCCACGCGGGTGTTGACGCGCAGCGCGGCGTCCAGGTTGGACAGGGGTTCGTCAAAGAGGAACACCTTTGGCTTGCGCACGATGGCGCGGCCAATGGCCACGCGCTGCCGCTGGCCGCCAGAGAGCTGCTTGGGCTTGCGGTCCAGCAGCTCGTCCAGCTGCAGGATGCGCGAGGCTTCTTTCACGCGCGCCTCCACCTCGGCCTTGGGCAGCTTCTGCTGCTGCAGGCCGAAGGCCATGTTCTGGTAGACGCTCATGTGCGGGTACAGCGCGTAGCTCTGGAAAACCATCGCCACGTCGCGCTTGGCGGGCGGCAGCGCGTTGACGATGCGGCCGTCGATCTCGATCTCGCCGTCGCTCGCGTCTTCCAGCCCAGCAATGAGCCGCAGCAATGTCGATTTTCCGCAACCCGAGGGGCCGATGAAGACGACGAACTCGCCTGGCGCGATGCTCAGGTCGATGGCATGAAAGATGGAGACAGGCCCAAATCGCTTGGAGACGTTTCGGAGTTCGATGCGGGACATGAGGACGCGCTCCTTGCCAACTGGCTTTGTGGGACCAAGTGGCCAAAAAAGGCCTGATGCGGCGGCAGCAGGATGACCTGCGGCTCGTGGCTGCCGATGAAGCCGTGGCCGTTGACGGGGATCACGGCGGTGCCGGCGGGCAGTTCATAGCGCGCCGGCAGTGGCGAGAGGTTGAAGGCGCAGACGAGGTGCTTGGGTGTGTCGCCTTCGGCCGCCGGCAGCGCCGGTTCGCCAGCCTCGTGGCGCACAAAGGCCACGACCTGTTCGTGCGCCGGCAGCAGCGCCATCTCGCCGCTGCGCAGCAGCGGG
>NZ_VIDT01000288.1 GCF_006519715.1 Ideonella azotifigens | reverse complement strand
AGACTGAGCGGCGCCTGCCTCGCCATTGCCGCAGGGGCAAGGACGCGGTTTATTGACCGCTTACAAGTGACGATACCAATCTGGCTCGACTTTTATTTCGGTGCCAACCGAATCGCCCCATCCAGCCGAATCACCTCCCCATTTAACATCTCATTCGTAATGATTTGCTGAACCAGCTTCGAATAGTCAGCCGGCGTTCCCAAACGGCTAGGGAACGGCACATTCGCTGCCAGCGCATCCTGCACTTCCTTTGGCATGCCAAACAACATTGGCGTGCCGAAGATTCCTGGGGCAATGGTCATGTTGCGAATGCCATTGCGGGCCAGATCCCGGGCAATCGGCAGGGTCATGCCGACCACGCCACCTTTGCTGGCTGAGTAGGCGGCTTGGCCCATCTGCCCGTCGTATGCGGCGACGCTGGCGGTACTGATCAGCACGCCGCGTTCGCCGGTTGCGGCCTCGGGTTCGTTCTTGGCCATGGCTTCGGCGGCCAGGCGAATCATGTTGAAGCTGCCGATCAGGTTGACGGTGACGGTCTTGCTGAAGACGGCCAGCGGATGAGCCCCGTCCTTGCCTACGGTCTTTACCGCAGGGGCGATACCCGCGCAGTTGATCAAGCCCATCAGCTTGCCAAGTTGCTGCGCCGCAGTGACAACCGCTTGGCCATCTGCCTCCTGGCTGACATCGCAGCGCACGAAAACACCGCCCAATTCGGCGGCCACGGCCCGGCCTTTGTCTTCCTGCAAATCAGCGATCACGACCTTCGCGCCTTCGCGCGTCAGCATGCGCGCGGTGCCTTCGCCGAGGCCGGAAGCACCGCCAGTGACGATGAATACCTTGCCTGCAATCTCCATGAAGAGTCCCCTTGTGGTCTGAGTTGGTTAACGTTGACGTAAACGTCAATTGTGCGTCAACGGCGGTGCTTGGAAATTGCTGGCTTTCCTGGGAGCCAAGCGGCCAAAGTGTCCACGGATTGAGCGCGCAGCAAAAAGCCGCCCAAAGGCGGCTTGCTGGGTTGCTGCAATGCAGCAACAACGAGCGCACAGTTGCCGCGCTGGTCAGTGGCTCAGCCCAGCGCTTCCAGCGCACGCGCGGTGATCTCATCCACCGTCCCGACGCCGGCGATCTTGGCGTAGCGGGGGGCTTGGGGGTCGCCTGTCTGCGCCCATTGGCTGTAGTAGTCGACCAACGGACGGGTCTGGGCCTGGTAGACCTCCAGGCGAGTGCGCACAGTGGCTTCTTCGTCGTCCTTGCGCTGCACCAGCTCCTCACCGGTGACGTCGTCCTTGCCGTCGACCTTCGGCGGGTTGAAGCGCAGGTGATAGGTGCGGCCCGAGGCCACGTGCACACGGCGACCACTCATGCGCTCGATGATGGCTTCGTCCGGCACGTCGATCTCCAGCACCAGGTCCAGCTTGACGCCCGCGGCCTTCATTGCATCAGCCTGCGGAATGGTGCGGGGGAAACCGTCGAACAGGAAGCCGTTGGCACAGTCGGGCTGTGTGATGCGCTCCTTGACCAGGCCAATGATGATCTCGTCGCTGACCAAGCCGCCGGCGTCCATGACCTTCTTGGCTGCGACGCCGAGTTCGCTGCCTGCCTTGACTGCCGCACGAAGCATGTCGCCGGTCGAGATCTGCGGGATGCCGAACTTGTCGCAAATGAACTTTGCTTGAGTGCCCTTACCGGCGCCCGGCGCCCCCAAAAGAATGATACGCATTGAGTTGCCTCTTTTCATGATTCTTGCTGGCCGCTGCAGGCGGCCTCCCGTGCTCGGCAAGGGCGCGGGCACGGGGCGTGGTTGGGCGCAGGATAGCATGGGCACCCCTGCGGGAGCCTGACACGGGGCTGGCAAAGACCTAGGGGGCTACCCCGAAAATCAAGCGGCGAAAAGTGCCCGAACGCGCGCCAGGTCCTCTGCCGTGTCCACGCCGGGTGCGGGTGCCGAAGCGGCCTCGAACACCGCAATGCGGTCGCCGTGCCACAGCACGCGGAGCTGCTCAAGCGATTCCAGTTGCTCCAGCGGAGAAGCGGCCAGCCCGGGGAAGCGCCGCAGGTAGCCGGCGCGGTACGCATACAGCCCGATATGCCTCAGCGCCGGCGTGCCTGCCGCAGGCAAGCCAGCCAAGCCGTCGCGAGCGCCATCGCGCCACCACGGCACGCAGGCCCGACTGAAATACAGTGCACGGCCGGCCTGGTCCAGCACGACCTTCACCACGTTCGGATTGCGGAACTCTTCCTCCGACAACAGCGCGTGCGCCGCCGTGGCGACCGCGCATTCGGTGCGCTGCTCCAGCAACTGGGCGCAAGCGGCGACCAGTGCCGGGTCGATCAAGGGTTCGTCGCCCTGGACATTGACCACCAGTGCATCACCGTCCAGCCCGAGCAGTTCGCAAGCCTCGGCGAGGCGATCACTGCCACTGGCGTGGTCGACCCGCGTGAGCAATGCGCGCACGCCATGCGCTTCGCAGGCCTGCACGATGCTGGCGTCGTCCGCCGCGACGACCACCTGGCTGGCGCCCGACTGGGCGGCGCGTTCGGCCACCCGCACCACCATGGGTTTGCCGCCAATGTCGGCCAGTGGCTTGTTGGGCAAGCGAGTCGAAGCCAGCCGGGCCGGGATCAGCACTGAAAACGCGGCCACCGGCTTCACTCCTCGGCAGGCAAGGCCCGCGCCTCGTTCTCCAGCATCACCGGGATGCCATCGCGCACGGGAAATGCCAACCTGTCGGCGGCGCACACCAATTCATGGGGGCGGAATTGCGCGTCGCGGTTCAGTGTCAACGGCCCTTTGCACACAGGGCAAACCAGCATGTCGAGCAGGCGGTGATCAGCGGTCATGGTCAGCAATCAAAGAGGCCAGCGCCGAGCGCAGCGCGTCGGTCAGCATGGCAGGAAGTTCAAAGTCTAGCGTGACGACCCAGGCACACGTGTTGCCGGTGCTGCCCGGAGGCAGCTTCGCGGCATCCTTTTCGGTCAACAGCACATCAGGCTCGTTGGTGGGCCAGGGCAGGGCGGCGAGGTCCGCGTGGTCGGGCAGTGGCAACTCGCGCAGTCGCAGGCCAGCTGCACGCAGCATGTCGAAGAAGCGGGACGGCGAGGCAATGCCGGCCGCAGCCAGGAGCGGGTTCTCCTCTGACTTTGCGCGCAGGTGCGCCAAGGTCGCCATCGAGCCCCCGGCGCCCTGCCACCAGTCCGACAAGGCCACCGCACCGCCAAGGCCGCGGCGCGCGCAGCCACCGGGCAGCGGCGTGGTCGGTGCGTCCGCGTTGTAGACCACCCAGCTGCGGGGTGGCAGGTGGCGCGGCAAACGCTGGCGCAATGGGCCGGCAGGCAGCAGCAGACGATTGCCGGCACCGCGGCCGTCGAACACGATCAGGCTCAGGTCATGCTGCAAACGCCAGTGCTGCAGCCCATCGTCGGAGACGATCAGGTTGACCGCGGGATGCGCCGCCAGCAAGGCCAGTGCTGCGGCCACACGGTCACGTGCCACAGCCACCGGTGCCCCAGTTCGCAGGTGCATCAGCAGCGGCTCATCGCCCACGAGACGGGCCGGTGTTTCTGCTGTGACCAGCCGCAACTCAGCATCCGCACGGCCATAGCCGCGCGAGACGATGCCAGGCTGCCAGCCCTGCGACTGCAGCCATTGCACAAGCGCAATCGTGGTCGGCGTCTTGCCGGCGCCGCCGACGATCAGGTTGCCCACAACGACCACCGGCACCGGCAGTGCAGGGCGCTTGCGCAGTTGCCAGCTCAGTCGGTTCAGCCCGGCCAACAACAGGTACAAGCCCGCCAGCGGCAACAAGGCCAGCGCCAGCCAGCTGGGCCGCGGGTGCCACCAGTGCTGCTGCAGCGTGGCAGCCGCCCGGTGGAGAAGCTTGTTCACTTCTGCGGACCTGGCCGGTTTGATCCCAACGCTGCCGAGCGGCCCGACCGGTTGCCGGTCAGCACTGTCACTGCGCTGCCGCAGGCGCGGTGCTGCCTGCAGGCAGTTGCGCGGCAAACGTCACCCGCACCAGGCCGACGCGGCGGGCGGCGTCGAGCACGTTGATCACCGACTGATGCGCGGTTGCGGCGTCGGCCGAGATGATCACGAACGGCTCCTTGCGCTCCGTGGCGCTGGCGCGCAGCGCAGCGGCCAGCAGCTCGATGCTCCGACCTTCAACCGTCTGACCGTCGACGCTGTAGCGCCCGTCAGCCGACACGGCCACCAGGATTTCGGCCGGCCGGTCGCGCACCGCGTCGGCATTCGCCGTGGGCAGGTTGATCTGCAACTCGGTGAATTTCGAGTAGGTGGTGGACAGCATCACAAAGATCAGCACCACCAGCAGGACATCGATGAACGGGATCAGGTTGATCTCAGGCTCATCGGAGGGCGGACGGCGGAACTTCATCGCGGCCCGGCCTCAGTGCGCCGCCCGCAGCGGCATGCGCAGCAGTTGCTGCAGCAGCCGCTCAGAGGCTTGCTCCATGTCGTGCAGGTAGTCGGCAATCCGGGTACGGAAGTAGCGGTGTGCCATCAGCGAAGGAATGGCAACGATCAGGCCGAAGGCCGTGTTGTACAGCGCCACCGAGATGCCATGTGCCAGCTGGGCCGGGTTGGTACCCGAGCCCGGAGCCTGCGCACCGAAGATCTCGATCATGCCGATGACGGTGCCCAGCAGGCCCAGCAGCGGTGCGACCGAGGCGATGGTCGACAAGGCATTCAGGTAGCGCTCCATGCGGTGCGCCGCGGTGCTGCCGGCGGTCTCCAGCGCCTGGCGCAGCGGCGCCTCGCTGATGCGCGGCTCGAGCGCTGCAGTCTTCAGGCCCGCGGCCAGCACGGCGCCCAGCAGCGAGTTGTCGGCCAGCTTCTGCAACATGTCGCTCGACGGCGTGCCCTGGCGGGCCACGGTGATGACTTCATCAATCAGGCCGTCGGGCGCCACGCGGGCGCGTCGCAAGGAACTGAGGCGCTCCAGCACCAGCGCAAGGGCCGCAACGGAGCACAGGATCAGCGGCCAAATCGGCCAGCCAGCGGCTTGTATGATCGACAGCAAGAGGTCCTCTGGCGCAAAGGCCTTGGGGGAAAAAGTTGGCGGCATTATGAACTGAAGCCACCGCCTGACCGGCCGCCCTTCGCCGCCTGTTGCGGAGTCGCAGCGCAAGACGTTTCCAGCTGTGACGGCCGCCCATTGGCAGGCATCTTCCGTGCCGAAAGTCGTCCACATTTTCTGTGGACAACTTTGTGGGTAACCAGGGGTTCAATGGCCCGGGAGGCCTCATTTTCCGGGCCGAGGCTTGCGGTGCTGAAAAATACGGCAGCGTTTTATTCAGTCAAATCATATGCTTGCGACGATATTTCTGTTTGATGACGGCCCGGCGGCCACCAAGGCGCGGAAGCGCGGTGACGTGGATATCTGCCCGCGAATGCACCAGCGTGGGACGCGCCGTGGCGAGTGACGGAGACTTCCGGCAGGGCGCCCCGGCTGCGGCCTCGGACTCACGAAACCGCGGCATTGGCGGGCCGGTATGGACGGTTGGCAGCCTGTTGCTGGCCGTTGGCGACGCCTTGGCGGCACGCTTCGGCGCGGTGGCTGTGCAGGGTGAGTTGTCCGGCTACACGCGGGCCAGCAGTGGCCACTGCTACTTCACGCTGAAGGATGCCAATGGCGCCACGGCCGGCATTCGCTGTGCCATGTTTCGCCGCAGTGCAGGCATGCTGGATTTCAATCCGCAGGACGGCCAGCAAGTCGAACTTCGCGGCCGCCTGGCGGTGTATGAAGCCCGGGGCGAACTGCAAATGGTGGTCGAGAGCATGCGCCGCGTTGGTGCGGGCGCGCTTTACGAAGAATTCCTGCGGTTGAAGGCCAGGCTGGAAGCGGCCGGGCTGTTTGCCGCCGAACGCAAGCGTGTCCTGCCTGGCCATCCAAGCCGGCTGGGCATCGTCACCTCGCTCGCGGGCGCGGCCCTGCATGACGTGCTGACCACGCTGCACCGCCGCGCCGCGCACGTCGAGGTCATCGTCTACCCGACCCTGGTGCAGGGCACGGAAGCTCCCGCTGCGGTGGCTGCTGCCCTGGCGCTGGCCAACCGTCGTGCAGAGGTGCAGGTGCTGCTGTTGTGCCGCGGCGGTGGTTCGCTGGAAGACCTGTGGGCGTTCAACGACGAACGTGTCGTGCGAGCGGTGGCGGACTCTGCTTTGCCCGTGGTCTGCGGCGTGGGCCACGAGACCGATGTGACGCTTGCCGACCTGGCTGCCGACCTGCGCGCACCCACGCCAACGGCCGCGGCCGAACTGGCGTCACCGGCCCGAGACGACTTGCTGTCCGCACTGCAGACACGGCAGCAGCGCATGGCCAGGCGGGTGCATCAGCGCCTGGACAACCATGCGCAGCGGCTGGACCAGTTCGCCCTGCGCCTGCAGCAACCTGCAAGATTGCTGGGGGTTCAGACCCACCGGCTGCAGCACCTGGCGCAGCGGCAGGTGCAGGCCGTGCGGCATGCACTGCGACAGGCGCAGGTGCGCACCGATCAGTTGGCCGGCAGGCTGCTGCGTGCGCTGCCGGCCCAGTGGTCGCGCCAGCACCAGGCCCTGGAAGCCAGGGCCGCCAGGCTGCAGGCGCTG
>NZ_VIDT01000287.1 GCF_006519715.1 Ideonella azotifigens | reverse complement strand
TTCGAGTTGATGCTGCCGCGCGGGCTCTGAAGCCCCGGCAGGCCCATAAAAAGGGGCCCGCCACGTTGCCGTGGCGGGCCACCAAAAAAACCAGCGTCGTCGCCGGTCCTTCTCAAACGAAAAACAGGAATTGCAGGCAAGTCATTGCAGGTTCCGCGCCAGCCGCGGGCCTGCTGCCAGCGTGCCGCCTGCATGTTGCCGGGCCGTACGAGGGAGAGTCCTGTTTTTGCGTCGCCAGCGCTGTTACGATTTTTCACTTTCAGGGCCTTGCGGCCCGGCTCCGGACTGCGGTGGACGGCCGCCAGGGCGACCGGGCGTGACACATTTCGTCGCCTCGGGCGCGACGTTTCACGGCCGCGGCCGCAAATTGGCAATGCGGTTGAAGCGAACGCGCTACTTCCTCAGCGCGCCAATGCCCAGCAAGGCCAGCACGACAAACAGCAGGCAGATGGCCAGGAACACGAAGAAGAGCACCTTGGCGATGCCGGCGGCGCCAGCGGCCACGCCGCCAAATCCCATCAGGCCGGCAATCACCGAGATCACCGCAAAAATAAGGGCCCACTTGAGCATGATGTTGTCCTCTTGAGTCGACGAAGGTGGCCGCGAAGCCGCTCGCCAGGCAGGGCCGCTGGCGAGCGTTTTGCGGCATGGTGGGACTGTAGAAAGCGGCAGCCTGGGGGGCCATCGGTGGCGGCGCAGGCGGCTTGTAGGACGGGGCCTTGAGCCAGCCAGATTCAGCCCGGGTGAGCCCAGGCCGGGGCTTCGCGCATTGTTGATCGCCTGGCTCGGGTTTTGGGGTATTCCCTTGGGGCTGGCGCCCGCGCGCGTGTCAGGCTGCAAACGCGGCGCAGTCCTACACTGCGCTCCGGGCGCGAGAGGCGATGCTGCGCCAGTCCACCGCAAGCCCAGGGAGAGCCATGCGCGCCGTGTTCGACTCGATTCCCACCCTCCGCGACGTGGTGTCGCGCACCCAGCCACGGGGCCTCACGCCCGTGGATGCCGCCCCCGAGGATCCGGAGCGGGCGGCCATCGTCGCCGCACTGCTCAAGCCGGCGGCGAGCATTTCGCCGAAGTACTTCTATGACGAGCAGGGCTCCGCGCTGTTCGAGGCCATCACCGAGGTGCCCGAGTATTACGTGACGCGCACCGAGCGGGCGGTGATGGTGCGCCATCACGAAAGCATTGCCAGCGCGGTGGGGGAGTGCAGCAGCATCATCGAGCTGGGCGCCGGCAGCTGCAAGAAGGCCATGTCGCTGTGCGAGTTGCTGGACCCGGACCACCTGGTCGTGGTCGACATCAGCGGCGACTTCCTGGCCACCCATGCACGGGTGCTGCAGGCCGGGCTGCCGTGGATGCAGGTGCACCAGGTGGTGGCCGACATCACCCGCCCTTTCGAGCTGCCGCCGGCGCTGCCCATGCAACGCCGGCTGGTGTTCTACCCGGGCTCGTCGATCGGCAACTTCGAGCCGGCCGAGGCCTGTGCGCTGCTGGCCCGCGCCCGCGGCCTGAGCGGCGACGATGGTGCGCTGCTGCTGGGCGTGGACCTGGTCAAGGACCCGCAGATCCTGCAGGCCGCCTACGACGACCATGGCGGAGTCACCGCGGCGTTCAATCGCAATGTGCTCACGCACCTGAACACGCTGATCGGCAGCGACTTCCAGCCCGCGCAGTGGCGGCACGTGGCGCTGTTCAATGCGCAGCGCAGC
The DNA here is from genome assembly GCF_006519715.1 of Ideonella azotifigens. GTDB lineage: Bacteria > Pseudomonadota > Gammaproteobacteria > Burkholderiales > Burkholderiaceae_C > Ideonella > Ideonella azotifigens. The sequence continues at coordinate 4,911 of NZ_VIDT01000287.1, read as the reverse complement.
CGCGTCGAGATGCACCTGGAGGCCAGCCGGGAGCTGGAAGTGCGCTGGGCGGGCGGCGGCCGGCGCTTTGCAGCCGGCGAGCGCATCCACACCGAGAACAGCTACAAGTACACGCCGGACCGGCTGCAGGATTTGCTGGCCACCGCCGGCTACTCGCGCGTGCGCTGCTGGACCGATGCCCGCGGCTGGTTCGCCGTGGTGCTGGCCCAGCCTTGAGTTCGCGATGAGCGCCGCGATGCTGATCGATGAAGTGCTGGCGACGGCTCCCGCGCACGCGGTCGTGCCGCTGGTGCAGCGCTACCACGCCGTGCGCCAGCATTCGCTGGGGCTGGTCACGCCGCTCTCGCCCGAGGATTGCTGCGCGCAGTCCATGCCGGATGCCAGCCCGGCCAAGTGGCACCTGGCCCACACCACCTGGTTCTTCGAGACCTTTGTGCTGGAACGCTGGGAGCCGGACTTCGCGCCCTTCCACCCCGGCTTCCGCATGCTGTTCAACTCCTACTACGACAGCGTGGGTGAGCGCCATCCGCGGCCCGCGCGTGGGCTGCTGACCCGGCCTTCGCTGGCCGAGGTGCTGATCTACCGCCAGCAGGTTGATGCCCGCATGGGCACGCTGCTGCAGCAGCTGCATGCCAACCCCGAGGTCCAGGCACTGGTGACGCTGGGGCTGCAGCATGAGCAGCAGCACCAGGAGCTGATGCTGACGGATCTGAAGCATCTGCTGTTTGCCAACCCGCTGCGGCCCGCCTATGTGGCCAGGCCGGCGCCGGTGGATGCGGCAGAGGTCGCAGGCGCGTCCAGGGCGGCCAGGCCATTGCGCTTCCAGCAGTTTGCCGGTGGCCTGGTGGAGATCGGCCATGCGCGCCAAGCATTGGATGACGAGGCCACGGCGTTTGCCTTCGACAACGAATCGCCGCGGCACAAGGTCTACCTGGCACCGTACGCGATTGCCGATCGGCTGGTCAGCAATGGCGAGTACCGGGCCTTTGTCGAGGATGGTGGCTATGACGACCCGCTGTTGTGGCTCTCCGAAGGCTGGGCATGGCGCCAGGCGGCACAGCACCGGCACCCGCTGTACTGGGAGCCCGGCGCACCGGGCGCATGGCTGGCCTTCACGCTGGGCGGCCTGCAGCCACTGCGCGACGCCGAGCCGGTGGCCCACCTGAGCTACTTCGAGGCCGATGCCTTCGCCCGCTGGGCCGGCGCGCGGCTGCCGACCGAGGCCGAGTGGGAGCATGCCGCTGGCGCGGCCTGGGCGGAAGCTAGACCTGGCTTGCGGGGCCCCGACCAACTGCACCCCCAGCACGCTGCAGAAGCCCAGGCCCAGTGGTTTGGCGAGCTGTGGCAGTGGACCCAGTCCAGCTACGCGGCCTACCCCGGCTTCCGGCCCGCGCCAGGCGCGGTGGGTGAGTACAACGGCAAGTTCATGGTCAACCAGTACGTGCTGCGTGGCAGTTCGTGCGCGACGCCGGCCGGCCATGCCCGGCCCAGTTACCGCAACTTCTTTCCGGCCACCGCCTGCTGGCAGTTCAGCGGCCTGCGCCTGGCCAAAGACCTGAGCGAACTGCCGCCTGGCGGCTGACGGTGATGCCGCGGGGCCGTGGGCCAAGTCCTACAGGTCCGGTTGGCATCGCCTGACACCCGGGGTCTTTTGAGGGGCGTACGCTGACATTCATCCGGTCAACACCGGGTGTCACTTCCCTCCCCAAACCGCGCAGTCACCTGTGCGGACTTTCAAAGGAGTTCCCATGAACACGAACAAGACCCTGCTTTCCGTCATCACCGCCGCCAGCGTCGCCGGTGCCCTGTCGATGGCCTACGCCCAGTCCGAACCGGCCCCGTCGCCGACCTCGGTGCAGGCCCCGACGACCGAATCGTCGGCCCAGTTGCAGGCATGGCACGACCTTGAGCAGCAGCGTGAAAAGGTGCGCGAGATAGCTCGCCAGCAGGCGCTGGACGCCGCTGAAGCCCAGCGCGCTGCGAATGAAGCCTCGGTGGCGCAGGCTGGCCAGGCGGCCGAGCCGACCTATGGCGCCAACATGAGCAGCACCGCTGAGCCTGCGCAGCAAGCCGCGCCGATGGCCCCGGCCACCCCGGAACCCAGCGCCACGCAAAGCAGCGGCACGACCACCCCCACGCCTGACCAGGGCTACAACAGCAGCACCGACAACAGCGCCATGAACAGCGGCTCGACCTCGATGCCAGCCCCGCAAGCCGACCGCAACTGAGCGACTCGTCCAGCCATCCCGGTCCTGACCCCATGAACACGAACCCCGAGCATCCTTCCGTGCGTCGCCCTGAGTCTGCTCCAGTGGCGCCTCGCGACACTGCCTGGTTCGATGGCATCCGACGGGGTCTGTGGATCGGGCTGGCGGCGGCGGCCGTCATCCTGCCGGTGCAGTACCAACTGCGCCAGCATCGGCTGGCAGCGCAGCGGTCTGCGGCCGTCGCGATGGCGCCCGGTGCCGAACAGGCGCCCGCGGCTTTGCAGCCGCAGGCACCGCTTGCCGTCACGCCGCCGCCGCCGGTGCGCCCGATGGTGGTGGACTGGCACGGTGAATCCGCCTCCGAGCCGGCCCGCAAGCTGGCGCAATGGGTGGCAGCTTCGCACAACAACGAAGGCATGGATTTCGTGATCGTCGACAAGCACAACACCAAGGTGTTCGTGTTTGCCTCCGACGGCCAGCTCAAGGGCGCCACGCCGGTGCTGCTGGGCTCCAAGGTCGGCGATGACTCGGTGCCCGGCATTGGCCAGAAGCCGATTGCCGACGTGCGCCCCGACGAGCGCACCACACCCGCTGGCCGTTTCCTCGGCCAGCGCGGCATGAACGCGATCAACCAGGATGTGGTGTGGGTGGACTACGACGCCGCCGTGTCCATGCACCGTGTGCGCACCACCAACGCCAGCGAGCGCCGGCTGGAACGCCTGGCCACACCGACCACCGCGGACAACCGCATCTCCTACGGCTGCATCAACATGCCGGTGGCCTTCTTCGAACAGGTGCTGGCACCGACCTTCGCGAAACAGCGCGCAGTGGTCTATGTGCTGCCCGAGGTCAAGAGCCTGCAAATGGTATTCGGCATTCCCGATCGGTTCGATGCACCGGCCACGACGGCCGAAGCACCGGCCGCAATGCCAACGATGCCAACGATGACTTCGCTGCGTGCGCCGCTTGCGGCGGCCGCACTCGCCGCCAAGGGCTGAGTGGGCCGGCCGGCCGGATAACGACATGGCGCGCTGCTCGGGCCGGCGGCTTGCCCTTGTCCAATGCCCTTTCTGCCCATGTCCTTCAGCGCGGGCCGCCCGTTCCAGCATTCGCTTAGCACAGCAAGGAAGCTGAACACTCAATAACGCCAGAAAACGCCAGTATTTGCTGTAAAGCCTGCAAACCCTGCGCTGCTAGTATTCCTGCCTGACACGACCGGATCGGAGATCCGCGTCAATCGTGTCGCTGGACCATTGGCGAGGCGGGGTGCATGGGTTTGCTTGCTCGGCGTTGGCTGAAGGCTGCGGCCTCGGCATGGGTGCTTTTGTGTGTCGCGTCTGGCGTTCAAGCCAGCGTGGCGGTGTCCACGGCCGTTGCGGCACAGTCTGCGGAAGCGGCTGATGCGGCCGATGCTGGCGGTGCCAGCGCAGACCAGCAGCGACTGGTGAACTGGATTGCCGAGACCGGCGACAACCACGGCCATCCGTTTGTGCTGGTCGACAAACAAGCAGCGAGCCTGCGTGTCTACCGCGCCGACGGCAGCCTGGCCGGCGCCACCACGGTGTTGTTGGGCCGCACCCGGGGTGACCTGACGCAGCCGGGGGTTGGCGAGCGCACGCAGACCGGCCATCTGCTGCCCGAGGACCTAACCACGCCGGCTGGCCGTTTCGAGTCCGAGCCCGGCCGCAATCGCGTGGGCGAAGACGTGGTCTGGGTCGACCATGCCGCTGCGCTGGCCATACACCGCCTGCGCCCCGGTGCTTCGCAGGCCGAGCGGCTGCGTCGGCTTGCATCGGTCACGCCGGAAGACAACCGCGCCTCCGCGGGCTGCGTGGTCGTGCCGGTGTCGTTTTACCTGGACGTTGTCCAACCCCTGCTGGGCCAACAGGCCGGCGTGGTCTACATCCTGCCCGAGCGCGGCATGGGTGAGGGCACGCAGTGGGCCGACGGCCTGTCGCCCACCCACCTGCGACCTGTTGCACTGAAGTGATCAGCGCGCCGCGCCGGTCGGCAGCGGCGGGCGTGGCAACACGGTGACCCGTGTGACGCCATCGTCGCCGGTGCTCAGCGCGTAGTTGCCCAGCGAGAAATAGGCTTCGGCGTGCGCGATGTCGCTGGCCTGCGCAACGAACAGCCGCAGCCAGCCGGTCGAGCCGCCAGGCAGACCGGTCAAGCCCAGCGCTTGTGTCACCACCTGGGTCTGCCCGGCCGGAAGGGTCACGGTGACCGGCAGGCCCAGTGCCTTGCCCTTCTTGCCAATGTCGTAGACCACGCTGCCGGCCTGTGATTCGCTTTGCAGCGCATTCAGGTACAGCCACAGCGAGACGGTCTGGTCCCGTGCGCTGGTATTGCGCAGCGTGTAGGCCAGCTGGCAATCGCCCACCGGCGTGTTGCTGCAGCGCGCCACGTCGTCCAGGTCCACCACCACCTGCGGCATGGTCAGCGTCAACGAGCTGGCGCTGGTGCCGGGGATGTCGAAGGTCTTGGAGAACTGCATGCCGTAGTGGGCATTGGCCAGCGCGTGAATCTGGTAGCGGCCGGCTGGCAGCTTGGCCAGGTTCAGGTAGAACTTGCCATCCGCCGGCAGGGCCAGCCCGTCGCCTTCGATCCAGCGGCAGTATTCGTCGTCGGACCGGTCGCAGCTCATCAGCCGCACCGAGGGCGCGAGTTCCAGCGGCAGCGCCGCGCCAGTGTCCGCCGCCAG
>NZ_VIDT01000286.1 GCF_006519715.1 Ideonella azotifigens | reverse complement strand
GTACTGGCCGGCATAGGCCAGCTCGGCCTCGGTCAGCGCCGCATAGCGCCGCGCATGCTCGATCGCCAGCGACGGGTCGGAGACCAGTCGGGAGACAAGAGGCGGCAGCATGCGGATCTCCGGGAGGGCGGCAAGAGGTGGGGCGAAACGGGGCGGCAGGCGCAGGACGATCAGCGGTCGCGCTGCTTGGCCAGCAGCACGATCAGGCCGGTCAGCGCGGCGCCGACGGCGGCTGCCACCAGCATCGACTTGACCGGCTCGTCGCGCACATAGCGCTGGGTGCGGTCGTTCAGCGCAGCGGCTTCGTCCTTCACATGCACGGCGGCGCTCTTGGCCATCTGCGCATTGCGGGTCCACCAGCTTTCGGCCATTTCGCCGAAGCGGGCAGCTTCCTTGGCCACGGCTTCAGCCACCGGCTGCACAACGGAGGCGGCCTTGTCGGCAGCTGCGCTGGCGGCACCGGAAATGGTGGAAGAAGAAGTGGGGGTGGTGTTGGGAGTGGTGCTCATGGGGATCTCCTAGGGTGGATTGAAACAGCGGGGGAACAAGGTCAGAAAGCGGAAAAGGGTGGCGGCAGACGCCCAGAAAAAAGCCATGGCATGCATGTAGCACGCCAGGCCATTCAGGCGACTGCCGTCAACCGCGTCCGCGCAGCAGGTTCACGATCAGGCCGGCCACGGCCAGCACCAGGAACACGAAAAACAGGATCTTCGCGATGCCTGCTGCTCCAGCGGCAATGCCGCCGAAGCCGAAAAGCGCTGCAATCAGCGCAATGATGAAAAAGACAACGGCGTAATGCAGCATGAGTTTCTCCTGTGAGACCGTTGCCGGCCGCGGTGGATGGAAGGCGATGGACGAAGGTTAAAAGCCCCCTCTGCTGCAGGGCGTGGGCTGTTGGCGCGAGCCGCCGTCGGTGGGCATTGCATGGGCCTGTAGGACCAAGCCCACAACAAGCCCCTCACGGCGCCTCGCCAGAGCCCGATGTTGCATTGCAGCGCTTGTCCGTTCGCTTGTCCAGGGCCTGATGGGAGTGGCCGTGACGCCCGTCAACGCTGCTGGCCGCGACAACGCGCAGCGCGTGGAGGCTTCGAGCGGGATGTTCCTGTGATGACAGAATTGCCGTTACTTGACGCGTGAGGCCCAGTATTGCGGCCGTTTCTGATGCGGTGCGATCGCGATGACGAGCAATGCCTGCTGTGAAGGCCGATAAACGATGCTGAACGGAAAGCCTTTGACAAGAAGGCTGCGCGTTTCATTGAATGACGGCGCTCCGCCAAGCGGGTGAGTGGCAGCGCGGGAAACGGCTGCTTCCACTGCGGCTTGAAAGCGAACGCCTGTGCCCGCCCGGACCTTAGAGTAGTAGGCAACTTCCTTCAACAGCTCGAGCTCCGCCGCAGGAAGGAACCGGACCTTGATCACTGTGCGATGCGCCTGGCCTTGGCAAAGACTTCTTCGGCATCAATGGCTTCCACCGCGCCTTGGTCATACTCGGCCAAGCGACGCGCAATCTCGGATTCCCAGGCGGCGTCCAGTTCGGCCGCTGCCGTTTCGTTGAGCGATTCCAGCAGTTGATCCACCAGCCGTTCACGATCTTCCGGGGACAGCGCTCGTCCGCGCTTCACGAGTTCAGAGACTTGATCAGGCATGGCAGGCTCCTTAGTAGGCCTGCCGCAGTTTATCGTTCTGGCGGTGGCATGGCATGCATTCTCGCCATTGCTTGGTGCACGACCATGCAACCTCCGCCTGTCGTGCTTTGATTGTCTCGTCGGCTTTCGACGCGGTGAAGCGGTCTACTCGTCGCCGGTCTCGGACTCGAGCACTAGCGTGGTTGCCTTGACCTTGACCGTGACGTTCACTAGGCTCGGTGGAACGAACAGGACGCAGCCTGCGCCGTGCCCGCCTGCCCAACCGTGCTTCGGCGCCTCGGCGGAGAACCAGAGCTTGACGTTCTTAGCGATCCTCTAGGCGTCCTTCCCCGTGGCTTGGTCGTATAGGGCAAGAATCCGCTCGGCTGTGCACAGGACAGCTCGATCCTTGAGCATGCAGGAAGCGGGTGTCGGGAACTTGAATGCCATGTGTTCGTCTCCTTTGAAATGTGGTTGCTTCTCACTGAAGCCAGTCGATCGGAATCAACTTCTCTCCGCCGCGCCACCGTTCTACGACGGCCGACTGAAACCAGCCCTCGGTCAGGTCGGCGTGATCCATGACGATGATCTGCAGGTTAGGCGCCAACTCACTCGCCGCGTCGGCGATCAACTTGAACAGCGCAAGCACTGCCTCTTGATCTTCGTCCTTCAGTACCTTCAAAGAGCCGTCCACATCGCGTGCCGGCGGGTAGTGCGCCTGCGACGGCTGGTCGAAGATGATGAAGCCCGGCACGGGCCGACCCTTCATCCGAAACCACTTGTGCAAGGCGAGATGCGCAAGGATGTGATAACCGACCCAGTTCTCGCCGCTACCCATCTTGTAGAGAGGAACTGGCCCGTCGATGGTGTCGGCAACTACCGTAAGGTTGCGAATGTCCAGGCGTAGCTGAGAGTCGCTGTGCTCCAGTTTCAACGACCTTGAGTAGTCCGTCATCTCGCGACCGATGATGTTCAGAAACGCGCTGAGCTTTTCGCGAACGGCATTCATGTCCAGCTCGGCTTCCAGCGCAGCCACCCGGGCAACCGCCAGTTCATGCTGCCGTTTCAGGGCCGAGTTGTCATCCCGATTCGTCGCGGTCTCGACGTACTGCTGAACCTTTCCAACGACCCTGGCGCGGAGAATGAACGCATCTTGCTGAACACGCATGATCTCGTTCTCTTGAATCCGCGCGTTGATTCGATGCTGGTTTTCGCGAAGCTTCGTCTGGATGTCTGCTTCCTCGCGTTGAAGCGCCGCGAGTCGTCCTTGAAGACGCGGGTTTTCCGCTTGTACCGTCTCTAGCTCGTCGTTGAGTCCCTGAAGCACCTGCGCGATCCGCGCCGCCGCAGGAACCTGGTTTTCAAGCACGCTTGCGCAAACCGGGCACTGCTCCATCCCGTGCACGTGAGCTGCATTGAAGAGACCCACCGTGCTGAGACGAGCGCGCTGCTCCTTCGCCTCTCGTTCGAACCCCATCGTTTCGGACGTGAATACCCGCGTCGATCGAATCTCGCTGTTCAGACGCTCCATCTCCTCACGCAGGTTCTGCCGCTGGGTGCGCAGTTCCGCCAGTGCCGCTTCTCCATCGCCAACCACCGCATCGCTGCGCGGAAGATCCTCGCTGCCAATGCGGCGTAGGGCATCGATCGCTCGTTCGTAGCTCGTCGGCCTGAAACGCTCGTCCAGCAGTCCGACATGCCGTGCCTCGTCGAGCAGCGCCTGAGCGCGCGGATAGGTGCTGCTGTCCAACGCCTCAGCCTCACGCACCTGACGATCAAGCTGCCGGAGAGCTCGCCGCGCCTGTTCAAGCTGAGCTTGCTTCAGCAGCCGATCTTCGTCGATCGCGCCGAGGAAGTAGGGAAACGTGTCGCGGATGGCTTGCCCGACGAAGTCCTCACCTTGGCGGTGAAACAGCCGCTGCTTGCTGTCAATATCGTTCTGATCTTGAAACGAGAACAGCAGGGCATGGCGAAAATTTGCGGCCAACGGGTCACGCGTCGGAGTCTCTGGTCGATGTTCGTTTTCGCTGATGCCGATCGCGCTTCCGAGGAACTGTTCCAGCGCATCCACCGTCATGTTCTTGTGAAGAGCTACAGCCTCGGGCAACTCGATCTGCGTGCCGCGCTCGACATAGACCTCCGGGCTCGTCTTCTCCCCCACGGCGGGGTTCTTGCGAGCGACAAAAATCTGACCGCCGCCGAGTTGAAACAGCACACCGTACCAGCCCACGTGCTTTCGAATCACACCGGCAGCAACGTTGCACTCACTCCTTCCTGTGCAGTAGTCGATGATGTCGATGATCGCTGACTTGCCCGTCTTCGATGCTCCCGTCAGGACGCTGAGGCCACCGACGTTGAATGCAAGCTCTCGGACCTGACCAGCGTGACTGTAGAGAACAAGCTTTGCTATCTGCAGGCTCACGGTGCCACTCCCCATGCAGAAAATATCGTTGATGTTGTGCCCGCTGCCGAGAACCATCGGCCGATGAACGCGGCGCGATCGGCGCAAGCGCGAGCATCTGCCGTGAACAGTTCTGTTCGCTTCTCGGTCGGCGCGAGAAACCGAGCGGATGGGGCGAGTTCGCCGTCCTCGCCAAGCTCGATCGCGCCGTATGCAACCCCAAATAGGATTGCCTCTCTGGACATCGTCTTGAGCTGGCTGACTCGCTGGGCGAAGCCGATCAGACACCCTTGATTGCTTTGAACCCAGGAAAGCAGTGAAGTCACCGTCGAGTGCGGCAGTGCCGCGCGCGTCGGTTGATGAAGCACGATGGGGAGCACCAAGAAGGCAAGCGCAAAAGGCAACGGCCGGTGCGCCTTGCCTTGAAAGTCCTTCGCGGCCACCGCCAGCAAGGTGGCGCAGAAGGCGGGATTGAAGAGGTTTGCCTCCTCGACAGCCCGGTCATCCCAGCTCTTCATGCTTGATCCTCCTTCCCTTCCTCAGGCGTCTCCGCCTGTTCCGAGAAATCGGGATGCCAGCCCACTTTGAGGCGGTTCGCCAAGATATGAAAGCTGCCATGCGTCAGGAAGCGATGGGCGGCAGATCGAAGCGGATAGAGCGCGTCCACCTCTGCCCATTTGTAGAGCAACCGCCCCGATGCAACCTTCGCCTCGTCACCACATGCCTTCGGAAGCTCGTCGACCATGGCAGCGAACCTGGGCTGCCAGGCCTCTATCAGCTGCTGCTCATATGAACCAACCTCGCCATCAACGAGAAGCTGTTCGCGCGCCCACTTCGACCGCTGCTCAGATGCCCGGTAGTAGTCGCGGATGGCATATTCGATCCGTTGCGATCCAATGTTGATGCGTCGCAGTTGGCGAACGAATGGGCGCTTGTCGAGATCGGCAACCACTGCAGGCGATGGTGTCGCCGCACCGAAATCGACGGGAAGCGCCGTCCGACGAAACTCCTCCCGAAGCTCGTCCACTCGGTTGTCGATCGAAATGACGGGGATAGAACTCCGGTGGCCAAGCACGTTGATCACAACGCTGAACCACCACCCTTCCAATCGTTCCACGAAATGATCAACGTGTTCCTTGGCCACGGCCATTCGAACCGCCCGGCAAATGTCTTCGCGAACATCAACGATGTTGGGCGAACCATCAAGGATGTCGATCGACTTCAACAGGTTTGCTTGTCGCACCTCCGCGAGGTCGATGAACGCCTTGTAGGCGGCTGCATTCTCGGAGCTCTTGGATGTTTCGGCAGTGTGGATGAAGAGTTGCCGCGCGCGGTGCTCGTCACGGTCTCGCATTCGTAGGAAGGATGCAGCCGATCCGTCAGGCGCGGCGCCGGTGGTCACCAGGATGAAGCGGCGGCGGAAGACCTCATCGACATCCGTCGCCACCTGGCGCGCCCAAATGCCGAGCGTCTTCCAAAGGTCTACGCTGGCGTCAGTGAGCTTCCCCGCTTTGGCGACATGATGCTTCGTCTGGATTTGTTCAACCGGCGACCCTTCCTGCACGAAGGCGACGTCGTCGAACTTTTCGATCGTCAATTCCAGTTCTGGACGATCGGAAATTGCTTCAAGCCCCTTGAGCAGGGCAAAGCGACACTGAAATAGATAACCCGTCGCGGCAGCCGCAGCCTCGTGCGCGCTTTCCTTCTTCTTCGCCATCTGCGACTACGCCTCCCTTGGCATAGTGGATCGGCACCGTCACTCGTTTGGCGCGGCTCTCCGATTCCTACATATGTGCGCGTAGTGGATCGCATATGCTGAAAAAACTCAACCTCCTCCTCTCCGTCCATATTGCCACTCGTGAGCCTTCACGCCAGAAGGGCCGATCTGCCAGGCCCTCAATCTTCAGTACTGATCGGTCAGGTCGTCGCCGAAGCGGTTCGGGCCGACGGTGCCGCGCAGGCAGCCGGTTTCGATGAAGGCCCAGATGCTGCCGATGACCGGGATGAGGCCGATCAGGATCCACCAGCCGGACTTGTCGCGGTCATGCCAGCGCTTGACCTGCATCGCCAGGCCGATCCAGGTCCCGGCGATGTAGAGAGGCACGGCAAGGATCCAGCTCAGTGTTTCAGACACCAGGGCGACGGCACCGACCACGCCGCCGAGCACCAGCATCGCCAGGAAGAAGAACAGCACGCCGTAAAGCCAGAAGACTTTGCGCGAGATGCGCCCCTGGAAGCTGAAGTACAGGGTCTTCAGGTCGGGCTTTTCGCTGCTGGCGGGCAGGATCAGCTCGGCGTTGGGCGGCTGGAACGGGTTGACGGCTTCGGTCATGGTGGTACTCCCTCGGTGGATGCTTTGCGCGGCGCTCAAATCGCCGCGCGGCAAGTATCCGAGGGAATGGGCCAGCCGGCAGGGCTGCAAGCTAGGGACTGCCAGCGGCCACTGCCCACCGGTTCAGGCGTGAGGCGCCCGCTGCGTGCCAGCCGCCTGGCTTTCCTGTGCCCGCTCCCGCAGCAGCGCCCGTTCCCGCTCGTTCTGCGTCAGCGCTGCGGCCTCGGTGAAGGCCTGCTCGGCTTCGGTGTGGCGGCCGAGCTTGGCCA
>NZ_VIDT01000285.1 GCF_006519715.1 Ideonella azotifigens | reverse complement strand
CCCGGCGCGTGGTGTGATCGTTGGACTGAAGCGGGCCGCCGCAGGCTGATCCGCTTGAAGAAATACAAAGGGGCTTTCCCGGCCGTGGCCCCGCTGGTGGACGACGACCAGGACACCAATCTGGCCGTGCTGCGCATGAGCGCTACTGACCCGCTGTGTGCCGATGCGAGTTGCGCAGGACCAAGGTCCCCGGAGCCATCAACGAGCCCAGTTGTTCGGCATTGGGCTCGATGATGCGTCGAATGGCTTCACTGACCAGGAAATCCACCGGTTGCCGGTAGGTCGTGAGCTCGAAGCTGGGTGAGCTGGCAAGTTCGATGTCGTCGAAGCCGACGATGGCGATCTTGTTGCGGTTGTTGGTGGCGACCAGCGCATCGATCGCGCCGATGGCCAGAATGTCGTTCTCGCAGAACAGCCCCTCCACTCTCTCGGCGCGCGGGGTGGCCTCGAGGTATCGCAGCATGGTGTTCATGCCCTCGCCGCGACGGTAATGGCTGGCTTCGAGCACGACCGACAAGGTCTTCCCGCGCGATTGGAGCCTGTCCCTGAAACCCTCCAGGCGTCGCAGTCCGGTGCGCTCTGACATCGGTGCGGCCATGTAGCCGATGCGTTCGCAGCCTTGCTCGATCAGCAGGTCCGCAATCTCTGCGCCCGCGGGGTGGCCGTCCGTGCTGACGTAGGGGATGCCGGCCTCCCCGCTGTTGCGCAGGCATACCACCAGCGGAATGTGCTTGATGTTCTGCGCCAGCTCGATCAGTTGGCGCGTCAACGTGGCACCCAGGAAGATCAGTCCGTCGACCTGGAATTGATCGGCCAGCCGCAGCGCCTCGGCAGGACCATAGTCGGGGTTGATGTTGAGCAGCAGCGTGCTGTAACCCTGCGCCTGCACCTGGCGGGTGGCTTCGTTCAGCACGCGCAGTTGATTCAGGTTTCCCAGTTCATCGACCAGGATGCCGATGAGGTTCGTGCTGCGGGTGGTCAGGCTGCGCGCCAGCAGGTTCGGCCGATACCCCATGGCGGCCGCCACCTTGCGGACGTGGTCACGCACCTCCGGCGCGACTGAAGCCCCTTCGGCAAACGCCCGCGATACCGTCCACTTGGCCACACCGGCCCTCTCGGCAACATCCTTGGCGGTAACCTTCTTGGCGCGTGTCTCGACGGGGCGGTGCTGGGGCATGTTCGTTGGCGTCGCTTTTGTCGGGCTGTCATTATCGACTCGGCATCAGCCGCCCGAGCGAATCAGACCGTGCCGCCGAGCGAGCCCTCCAGCGAAGCGATTTCCTGCCGGCCGGCCATCAGGTCTTGCAACTGCTCCGCGCTGATTTCGCCGCGCCGCGCGGTGCCAAGCGTGCGGCCCCGGTTCAACACCGTAAAGCAGTCTCCCACCGCCATCGCATGCCGCACGTTGTGCGTGATGAAGACGATGCCGACCCCCTGCTTGCGAACGCGGTCGATCGTCGCCAGCACGCTGGCGGTCTGGCGCACACCGAGTGCCGAAGTTGGCTCGTCGAGGATCAGCACCTTGGCGCCAAAGTACACCGCGCGCGCGATCGCAACCGTCTGCCGTTCGCCGCCCGACAGGGTACCGACCGCCTGATCAGGTTCACGCAGCCGGATTCCCATCTTCGACATCTCGGCCATCGTCACGGCATTGGCGAACTTGACGTCAAAACGCTTGAACGGACCCCAGCCCTTGGTTGGCTCGCGGCCCATCCAGAAGTTGCGGGTGACCGACATCAGCGGAATCATCGCGAGGTCCTGAAACACCGTGGCGATGCCAGCGTTCATGGCCGTGCGAGGGGTATCGAAGACAACCGGTTGCCCGTTGACGAGCATCGTTCCTTTGGTCGGTGGGTGCACGCCCGACATGGTCTTGATGAAGGTCGACTTGCCCGCGCCGTTGTCGCCCAGCAGGCAGTGGCACTCGCCCGCATGCGCCGCGAACGAAACGCCAGCGAGGGCCACAATATTGCCGAACTGCTTTTCGATGTTGCGCATCTCGAGCAGCGGATGTTCTGGGTGGCTCATCTCAACGTTCCCCGGTCACGCGCTTGCGGATGCTGTTGTTGAACAACACGGCGACCAACAACATGCCGCCGAGGAAGACCAGGTACCAGTCCTGGTCGATGCGAGTGTAGGTCAACCCGATCATGACCATGCCGAAGATGATCGAGCCAAGGAACGCACCGACCGCAGAGCCGTAGCCGCCTGTCAACAGGCACCCCCCGATGACGGCGGCGATGATGGCCTCGAATTCCTTCTGGAAGCCGCGGCGGGCGTCAGTGGAGCCACTGTCGAGCACGGTGATGATGGCGACCAGCGCGGCGCACATGGCAGCCACGACGAACAAGCCGATCCGGATATGGCGCACCGGTACCCCCGAGTTCTTGGCCGCCGCCGGGTCGCCGCCCGTCGCAAAGATCCAGTTGCCCAGGGGTGTGCGCAGCAGCACCCAGGTGGCGAGGGCGGTGAGGCCGACAAACCACACGATCTCTACCGGAAGGCCGGTGATCATCGGTTCACCATTGTCGAAGCGGGGAAGCCAACGGTGCTCGGTCAATGTGGCGAACAAGCCCTCGAAGACCTTGCCGCTGAACAGGCCCAGGAACGCCTGGCCTTGCACTGCCTCGGCGATGCCTCGGAGCTGGGTCGATCCACCCGTCGCCCACTTGAGGCCCACGAGGCTCAGTCCGCGCAGGATGAACAATGCCGCCAGCGTGACGATGAAACTGGGCAAGCCGGTGCGAATCACGATCGCGGCGTTCACCACGCCGATGATGCCCGCGACCGCCAGGGTCAAGGGCACCGCCGCCAGCAGCGGAAGGTGCAGCACAGTGATGCTGGCACCGAAGATCAGCCCGGCGAAGGCGACCATCGAGCCGATCGACAGGTCGAATTCGCCGCCGATCATCAGCAGCGACGCGCCGAGCGCCATGATCCCGAGCTGGGCCGCCGGTGTCAGGAAGTTCACCAGTCCGGCCAGGTTGAACATGACCGGATCGGCGACAGCGAGAAAGAAGCCCGTCACCAGAATCAGTCCGGCGACGGCGCCGAGTTCGGGTCGTCGCATCAACTTCGCCAAGGGTGAGATGCGTTTGATGCGTTCGTCGACCGGGACGGCGGGGCTCGACTGGAGGATGCCTGGGGGATTCATGTGGTCGGCCGTGGGTAGCGAAAGAAATGGAAGCGGAGGGTGGCGCCAAAGATGGCGTGAGTTCCGAAGGTGGCGTCTGCCGCCGCCAGTTCCCTTGACGGGGTGGCGACGGTCTGATGCGTCAGCTCAGCGAATGCCCTTGGCCGACAGCTCGATCACCTGCGACACTTTTTCAGATGTGATCAGGTTCGGACCCGATGGCACGTTGCCACCCGGCATCAGACCGAACTTGGCGTGCAACGCGAGGAAGGACACCGGCATGTAGCCCTGCAGGAACTGCTGCTGGTCGATCGCGAAGGCGGCTTCTTTGGCGGCGATGGCCTTCAGGAAACCAGCGGAGAGGTCGAAGGTCGCGATGCGGATCTTGGCCAGGCGACCTGAGTCCTTGGCCGCCGCGACCGCCGGCTCGCCGGCGGTCGCGGCACCGAGCGCCATGATCGTGTCGATCGATGTGTCGGAATCCAGCGCGGCCTTCACCTTGGCCCGCACCTCGGACGGTTCATTGCCGGTGGGCACGACCTTCGTCTTGCCGGCAAAGCCATCGGCGAAGCCCTTGCAACGCAGGTCCAGTGAAACGTTGCCGACTTCCTGGTTGACGCAGATGCCGTTTTTGCCACCCATCTCTTTCAGCTTCTCGCCGGCGGACTTGCCCGCGTCGTACTCCGACTGTCCGACGTGCAGCAGGGCGCCGAGCTTTTTCGAGGACTCGAGGCCCGCGTTGATCGTGATCACCGGGATGCCTGCCTTGACGGCACGTTGAATCGCGGCGCCGAGCGCAGAGGCGTCGGGCACAGAGACCACCAGACCGTCAGGCTTCTGGTTGACGGCGGCATCAATGAGGCGGCTCATGGCCACCATGTCGAAGGACTCCGGTGCTCGGTAAGTCACCTTGACGCCCGAGTCTTTGGCCGCGGCTTCGACGCCGTTCTTCACAACCGACCAGAACGGGTCATTGGCCTGACCGTGGGTCACCACGGCGATGTTCTGGGCGTGTGCGCCAGCGCAAACCAGCAGGGCCACTACGGCTACGGCAATGCTTTTCGCGGTGTTGAAAGGGAATTTCATGTTGTCTCCATGGGATGGGCAGGAACGGTCTGTGAGCCGCTTTGGCAACTCAAGTGATCACTTGCGTGACGCCCTGCGCTGCCGCACCGGGCGGATGCAACCGGGCGCATAAATCATAGAGTGCTTCCGGAAACGAATCTCTAAATGGTTTCACTTAGAGGGCGGTTCCACTGCGTTGCCAACAGCTTGCGCCTCAGATTACAGGGTAAACACTGGCAATGGGAGTGGATGCGCGCATTGCAACCGGATGCATTCATTGCTTAGAATTTTCTCTTGGAGGGCCAAGGCCCTGCGGGCCCGGCTCCGACCCTTACAGATCTCCCACCACTTCCTGAAAGCACCCTCATGCCCGCTCCGTTTGCCTTGGCCGCCTGTGCCGAAATGCTTTGGCCCGACAAGCCGATGTCCTGGCGCCTGTCGCGGCTCACCGAAATGGGCTTCGACGTCGGCATCTGGAACTGGTCCAACCACGATCTGACGATGCTGGAGAAGTCCGGCGCGCGGTTCTCGTCGATGACAGGCTATTTGCGCGGGCGTCTCACCGATGACGAAGGCGCTGCCGAGTTGCTGTCGACCGCGGCCGAAGCAATTCAGGTCAGCAAGCGTCTGAACGTGGCGCGGCTGAACCTGCACGGCACCGGACTTGGCGACCGTGGCCTGCCGGTCACGCCTTGCGAAACGATGACCGGCGCGATGTGGCTGAAGGCGCGCGAGACGCTCAACCGCATCGCCGATCTGGCTGAGCAGCACAGCGTCACCTTCATGATCGAAAACCTCAACCTCGCCGTAGACCACCCAGGCGTTCCCTTTGCGAAGGCGGAAGACACGCTGGCGCTGGTGTCTGCCATCAATCGCCCCGGTCTGAGGTTGAACCTGGACCTCTATCACGCGCAGATCGGCGAGGGCAACCTGATCGAACTCTGCCGCCGCTGCCTGCCCTGGATCGGAGAGGTGCAGGTGGCCGATGTGCCCGGTCGCCAGGAGCCGGGCACCGGCGAGATCAATTACGCCGGCGTGGCACGCGCCCTCAAGCGCATGGGCTACCGCGGCACCGTCTGCATGGAGGCGTTCGCTTCCGGCGACGCCGACGCTGGCCTCGAAGCTTTCCGTTCCGCGTTCACGGTCTGACGGACCGGCATCGCATCCACCCAATCACCATCGAAAGAGACGACACCATGATCAAAGTCGGACTGCTGGGCGCTGGTCGCATCGGCAACGTTCACGCCAAGAGCATCGTTGCCAACACGGCCAGCAAGCTGGTTGCGATTGCCGACGTCAACCACCCGGCCGCCGAAAAGCTCGCCGCGGAATACGGCGCGCGGGCCCGCACGGTCGATGACATCATTCAGGACCGCAACATTGACGCCGTTCTGATCGCCACATCGACCGACACACACGCCGGTCTGATCGAGGCGGCCACCGCTGCGGGCAAGGCCGTGCTGTGCGAGAAGCCTGTGGACTTGAACCTCGAACGCGCGCTGGCCTGCCAGGCGGTTGCCGCACGCCATGGGCGCCCTGTGATGATCGGCTTCAACCGCCGCTTCGATCCGAACTTCGCAGCAGTGAGGCATGCGCTCGACGCGGGCGAAATCGGCGCGGGCGAGCTGCTGTCGATCACTTCGTTCGACCCGTCACCGCCGCCGGTCAGCTACATCAAGGTGTCGGGGGGCTTGTTCCGTGACATGGCCATTCACGATTTCGACATGGCGTGCTGGATCTTCGGCGGCGTACCGGTCGAAGTGACGGCGGTCGGCAGCAGCATCGTCGATCCAGCCATCGGCGCGGCCGGTGATGTCGACACCGCTGTCACCACGCTCCGCTTTGCCGATGGGCGCATCGCGGTGATCAAGAACAGCCGCCGCGCCGTCTACGGCTACGACCAGCGCCTGGAGCTGCTGGGTGCAACTGGCTTGCTGCAAGCCGGCAACATGCTGGAGAACACCGTCGCCAAGACGACCACAGCCGGCGCCCTGAGCGCCAAGCCTGAATTCTTCTTCCTCGAGCGCTATATGCGCGCTTACGAGGCCGAATGGCGCGCCTTCGTACAAGCAGTGGCGCAAGGCACGGCCATGCCGGTCACGCTGCAGGATGGCGTCAACGCGCTCGCGGTGGCGGAGGCCGCCACGCTGTCGGCATCTAGTGGTAGGACTGTCAGGCTTGCCAACGGTCGCCCCGTGGCATCTTGACGCGTCGCACGGCTGTGGTCGGACCGCGTTCGATGGGTTAGCGGTCGCGGGCCGCCCGCCCCGCGTTGAAGTGACCATGGCGCCGTTCCTGGCCTTGGGTGGCGCCAAGGGGATTGGGTTTGGCTTGCAATCCCACTGTGGCGTCATCATTCACGGGCTTGCCCAAGATGTCTGACTTCAAATGGCCGGCATGAACACCGGCTCGCCCTGGGACTGCCACATGGCCAG
>NZ_VIDT01000284.1 GCF_006519715.1 Ideonella azotifigens | reverse complement strand
TTCCAGCCGGGCGCGGGCTTCGCGCACTTCGCGCGTCGGGTCCAGCGCCCTGGCGGCAGCGGACACGGCCCGCATTGCGCCGCGCTCGAGCCGTGAGTTCGGCAGGTAGACCGCGAACAGGTAGACCAGGCTGCCCAGCAGCGGGAACGCGAACAGGATGAACAGCCAGTACAGCTGCTGGCCCGAGCGGACCACGTGGTAGGCGCAGAAAAGCGCCAGCAGGATGTGCAGGCCCAGGCCGGCAAATGGCATTTGAAGACTCCCTCGATGGCCTGCGCGCCGAGCGCCGGGGCCTGTATTCATGGTGGTGGGGGCAGGTCTGCGCCTGCCTGAATCCGTGCGCGTTCCGCGCATGCGCGCGAGACGGCCGCGATTTTGCGGCATTCCACCACCTGCGCCGATCCCCAAGCCGAGGGAGGCCTGGCCGGCGCCTGGTTCAGCGCAGCGGCGTGCGCGCCAGCCGCTTGGCGTTGGCCACCGCCTTGCGGTGCACCGGCCGCAGGCCCTGGCCCAGCACCGAGAGGGCTGCACCGTGCATCTGGCTGGCCAGCGCGCCCATCGAGGCCTGGCCCCAGCCAGCGGGCGACCACATGCCCATCACCGAGGTGGCCAGCGCCTGCTGGGTGCGAATGCTTTCCATGGCCATGGCCGACCAGGAGGCAAAAAATGCCGTGCTCTTCTCACTCATCATCTGGCTCATTTCACGCTGGTCGCGCGCCGAAGGCGACGGGCCGGCCAGCGCCATGCGGGTCAGGCGGTGCGCCATCACCTGCGGCACGGCCATGGCCAGCTCCGCGGACTGGGTGGCCAGGGAGTGGGTCTTGCGACTGTGGCGGGTGTTCATGGCGGCGGCTTTCTGGAGTGGGCGGGGCAGCGCCCGGTTCAATGCATGCTATGCCATCGCCGCATGGGCTGCTGGGCGAGATGAACCGGCGCCAGGCTGCCATGGCAAGCGGCGGGCCGGCGGCGGTTGTGCCAGCCGCCGAAGTGCCAAGCCAGCCTCACACGTCCAGCCGGAAACCCAGGTCCAGCTCGCTCGCTGGCACGCCCCGCAGCCCCCAGTTGTCCATCGGTGGCTCCTGCAGCACGATGGCCACGTCTGCCGGTGCAATGCCCAGTTCGCCAAAGCGGCGGGTGATGGCCTGGTAGAGCACACGTTTGGCGTTCAGCGAGCGGCCAGGGAACATCTGGATCTCGACCAGCGTGTAGTTCTCGGTCTTGGGCGGCGCCACCGAGAAATGCGCCGGCGAGTGCTCGACGTAGCGAATCTGCCTGTCATCTTCCGGCACCTTCAGCGCCTCGCGCAGGGCTTGGTACACAGCCTCGATCAAGGCTTGCACTTCCTCAGGGGGCCGGCTGCGGCGAACTTCGATCTTGGCGAATGGCATGTTGCGAGACAGCGCGAAGTTGTGATGCGCCCGGCATGTTGGCTCATTTTTTGTTGACGTGTGAGGCGCCTTCCTACAGCCGGATGCGGCGCGCAGGTGGCGGCGAGTGCCCGGTGGCTGGCCAGAATGCCGGCATGAGCATCGTGCCAGCTTCCTTATCGACCCTGGGCACGAACCCGGAGGTCAGCGCGTTGCCGCTGGCTGTGGTCCTCAATCCGCGCTCCGGTCGCGAGCCTTTGGCGCAGCGACTGTCGGTGCTGCGTCGGCTGTTCGCCGAGGCGGGGCGGCAGCATGCGTTTTTCATGGCCGAGCGGGGTGCGGACCTGCCCAGGCAGGCCGCGCTGGCGCTGGGCTGGGCCAAGGCGCGCCAGGGGGCCGTGATCGCGGCCGGCGGAGACGGCACGATCAACGCGGTGGTGCAGACGGTGCTGCCCAGCGGCCTGCCGTTTGGCGTACTGCCGCAGGGCACCTTCAACTACTTCGGCCGGGCGCATGGCATTCCGGCCAACACCGAGCAGGCGGCTCGGCGGCTGCTGCAGGCCCAGCCGCGGCCCATCCAGGTCGGCCTGCTGAACGACCGCGCTTTCCTGGTCAATGCCAGCCTGGGCCTTTACCCGCGGCTGCTGGAAGACCGCGAGGCCTACAAGCGGCACTATGGGCGCAACCGCATCGTGGCGCTGTTTGCCGCGCTCGCCACGGTGCTGAGCCGGCGTGGGCAATGGCTGATCGAGATCGAACAGGGCGGCCAGCGCCGCAGCGCGCGCACCAGCACGCTGTTCGTCGGCAACAACCGGCTGCAGCTGGACCAGGTCGGCATCGAGGAAGGCGCGCTGCTGGACCAGGACCGGCTGGCCGCGGTGATGGTCGACCCGGTGGGCCCGCTGGCGCTGCTGGGCCTGGGGCTGCGTGGTGCGCTCGGCCGGCTCGGTGGTTCCGACCACGTTGGCAGTTTCGGTTTCCGCCAGCTGACTGTGCGACCCGCGCGCGGCAGCGACAAGGCGCGGCTCAAGGTGGCGATCGACGGCGAGGTGATGCACATGCAGACGCCGCTGGTCTTCCGCGTCAGTCCGCAGCCCCTTCGGTTGCTGTGGGACGGCCAAGGGCCGGCGTCATGATCGTCCCGACATGACCGTCTTGTTGCAGATTTCCGACCCGCACTTCGGCACCGAGGTGCCTGCGGTGGTCGCCGCGCTGCAGCGCTTCGTGCACCAGCTGGCGCCGGACGCGATGATCTGGTCCGGCGACATCACGCAGCGTGCGCGCCGTGCGCAGTTCGAAGCGGCGCGCCTGTTTGCCGACGGGCTGAACGTGCCGCAGCGCCTGGTCATTCCCGGCAACCACGACATCCCGCTGTTCAACCTGGTGGCGCGCGTTGCGTGGCCCTACCGCGGCTTCGAGCGTGCGTTCGGCGCGTTGCCGGTTGCGCCGCTGGCGCTGCCCGGCGCGTTGATCATCGGCGTGAAGACAACGCGGCGCTGGCGCCACAAGCACGGGCAGCTGTCGGCCGAACAGGTGGCCGAGGTGGTCGTGCAGCTGCAACAGGCCCGGCCAGGGCAGCTGCGCGTCGTGGTGCTGCACCAGCCGCTGCATGTGGGCGAAGGGCATGACCACAACAACCAGATCCGCGGCGCGGCGGCGGCCATCGAAGCCTGGTCTGCCGCCGGGGCAGACCTGGTGCTGGGTGGCCACATCCACCTGCCTTACCACTGCCAGGTGAAGGACGGCGTGCGGCCGCTGTGGGTGGTGCAGGCCGGCACCGCGCTGTCGTCGCGGGTGCGGGCCGGTGCGCCGAATTCGGTCAATGTCCTGCAGCATGACCCGGCGCGGCTGCCCGGCTTCTGCTGGCTCGCGCGCTGGGACTACAGCGCCGAGGCCGACGAGTTCAAGCAGCTGGAGCGGGTGCCACTGGCGCTGGACCGCGGCGGTCGCAGCATGGCGCCGGTCTGATCAGGCCCGGCGCTGAACCAGCAGCCGCAGCGCCAGCGCACCCAGCACAACACCCATGAGGTAACGCTGCACCGCCAGCCAGACCGGCCGCGCGGACAGCCACACCGAAATGCGCGCGGCCGAAAGCGTCAGCAGCAAATTGACCGTCGCGCCGATCAGCACCTGCAGCGTGCCGAAGGCCAGGCTTTGCGCCAGCACCGAACCGTGTTCGGCCGAGACGAACTGCGGCAGCACCGAGAGGTAGAAGATCGCCACCTTGGGGTTCAGGATGCTGGTCAGCAGCCCCATGGTGAACAGCTTGCGCGGCGACTCCTCTGGCATGGCGCTTGGCTGAAACGGCGAAGACGCGCCCGGCCGCAAGGCCTGCCAGGCCAGCCACAGCAGGTACAGCGCGCCGCCGAGTCGCAGCAACTCGTAGCCCATGGGCACCGCCAGGAAGAGTGCGCTCAAGCCGACCGCAGCCGAGCACATGTGCACCGTGAAGCCCAGCACCACGCCCAGCCAGGAGGTCACCCCGGCGCGCCGGCCCTGGCACAGCGAGCGCGACACCAGGTAGGCCATGTTCGGCCCGGGCGTGAGCGCCATCAACAAGGCGGCGCCGGCGAACAGCATCAAGGTGGCGATGGGCGGCATGGGGCAGGCTTCTCCGTCGGGTGGCTGGCGATCATCGCATTGCGACCTTGGCTTCGCTGCCAGGCTTCAAGGCTCGCCGTCCCAGTAGTCCAGCTCGTCGCCGCGCCGCCGCGTGGCCTCGAAACTCGTTCCGGCGTCGGTCGACACGTCGGCCTGGAACTTGTCCGAATCCGGGTATTCGCAGACCTCGACCTTGCAGCGGTTGCTGATCGCCAAGTAAGCCAGCGGCTGGTCCGAGGTGTTGATGATCTGGTGCGGGTACTCGGGGCCGGGTGGGATGAACACCACATCCCCTTCGACCAGCGGCAGCATCTCGCCGGCCACCCGCAGCGTGCCACTGCCCGAGACGATGATGAACATTTCCTCCTCGGCATGGTGCAAGTGGTAAGGCGACGCCCGCTTGCCCGGCGCCACCGTCACCACCGACAGGCCCAGCCCCTGCGCGGCCGTGCCCCGCGCCAGCCGCACGCTGTGGCTGTCATACAGTGGCTCGCGCACGCGGTGCTGCAACTCGGCTTGGCGGAAGTTGCGGATCAGCTTGCCGGCCAGCGCGGTGGCCGCCGAACCGTCATTCGAGTTGCCCATGGGTTCTCCTGATTGGGAACCGGCATTGGGCCACGAGGCGCGCGGCCGTCAAAGCGCTCAGGGCGACTTCACAGGCAGCGCGACGTGGGCCAACACGTCACCTGTGTCGAGGTTGTAGATCGCCAGCGAGGTTGCGTCTTGGAGTCGTCGCAGTTCAACCTGCACCTCAAGGTCCAGGGCATATTCGTCCTTTGTGCTGAGTGGGCTGCTCGCTTCGTGCGTGCCGATGTTCAGCGTGACGATGCCGTTATGCGGGAGACCGATCCACGGCGCAGGGAAGTCACCGTTGCGATAGAAGAAGTCACGCACCTTGATTCGCAGGTGATCACTCTCTGCCGTGACCGAGACGCCGCGTCCGGTGTTCGCGTCAGGTTTTCGCTCTTTGAATGACAGCAGGTGCACGCCCGTGGCAAAGGTGAAGGTGTTGGCATCTGGCCGTGTGTCGGGTGAGCAGGCGCTGACCAGGATGATGAAGGCCAAAGCGAGCCAGTTTCTGCCCCGCAGACATGGCGCAATGGATGGCGTTGGCCGATGGGCAGGAGCGGGTGGCATTCGTGGAGCCTACCTCGCTGGCCAATGTTCAAGAAGCCTTGTTCCGCTCCACGAGTTCGTCCACCACCTTCATCGCCTGCCGCACGTCCGCACCAGTCTGCTGGCGGTGGCAGCGCATCGCTTCGATGCGCTGGCCGGCGGCGGCCAGGGCTTGGACTTCGGCGGAGGGGCGGGCTGGGTCGCCCTTGGCGGGCATGCCGAAGATGGACAGCAGGTCGTCCATCCTGGCTTCGATGCGGTGCAACTGCGAGATGATCCACAGGATCATGGCCAGGGCGGAAAGGGTCAGCAACAGCTCGAACGACATCGCGGCCTCCAAGAAGCAAATTCGTGGAGGCGAAAGGTAGCTTTGGGCTCAATCGGGGGACATCCCCCTGAAGGGGGCGAGGACCCCGTGAATTTTCCCGTCGGCGGCGTTACACCGCCCCGGTCACCCGCCAGATCGCGTTGCCCACGTCATCTGCCACCAGCAGGCCGCCGCGTTTGTCGACGGTGACGCCGACGGGGCGGCCTTGGGCCTTGCCGTTGCGGTCCAGGAAGCCGGTGAGCAGTTCGACCGGGGGGCCGCTGGGCTTGCCGGCCTGGAAGGGGACGAAGATGACCGAGTAGCCGGTGCGGATGCGGCGGTTCCAGGAGCCGTGCAGGCCGGCGAACATGCCGTGCTGGAAACGGTCAGGCAGGGTGGTGGCGCCTTCGGTGGTGCACAGGCCCAGCGGGGCGACGTGCGAGCCGAGCGTGTAGTCGGGCTTCAGCGCGCGCGCCACCATGTCGGGCCGCTGCGGTTTCACCCGCGGGTCCACGTGCGGGCCGTGGTAGCTCCAGGGCCAGCCGTAGAAGCCGCCGTCCTGCACCGAGGTGAGGTAGTCGGGCACCAGGTCGTCGCCGAGTTCGTCGCGTTCGTTGACCACCGTCCACAAGGTGCCGGTGGCGGGTTCCCAGACCAGGCCGTTGGGGTTGCGCAGGCCGCTGGCGAAGATGCGGTGCTCGCCGTTCTTCAGGTCGATCTCCCAGATCGCGGCCCGGCCGGCTTCGTTGTCCAGGCCTTTTTCGCCGACGTTGCTGTTGGAGCCGACGGTGGCGTAGAGCTTGTCGCCGTCCTTGCTGGCCAGGATGTTCTTGGTCCAGTGGTGGTTGATCGGTCCGCCGGGCAGGTCGCTGACCTTGACGCCGGGCTGGTCGATCGCGGTGCTGCCTTCGATGTAGGTGTAGCGCATCACCGAGTCGGCATTCGCGACGTAGAGCTGGTCGCCGACCAGCGCCATGCCATAGGGCGAATAGAGGTTGGCGAGGAAGACGCGGCGGGTCTCGGCAATGCCGTCGCCATCGGCATCGCGCAGCAGCGTGATGCGGTTGGCGCTGGGCGTGCCGGCACCGGCGCGCGCCATCACCAGGCCCATCACGAAGCCCTTCAGGCCGCCGCCAGCACCTTCGCCCTTGGGTGGCGTGCTTTCGGCGACCAGCACGTCGCCGTTGGGCAGCACATAGAGCCAGCGCGGATGGTCCAGTCCCTTGGCGAACGGCCGCACCTGGGTGCCGGGTGCGGCCTGCGGCT
>NZ_VIDT01000283.1 GCF_006519715.1 Ideonella azotifigens | reverse complement strand
TGAAAAAAGCCGACCCTGAGGTCGGCTTTTGCTGAAACCAGGCCCGAAGGCCTGAAGCATCAGAAGTTGTGACGGATGCCAGCACCGTAGCTGCTGAAGTTCTGGCCCAGGCCTTGTGAACCAGCATCAGCGAACGCTTGGTAGGCAGCGTTGTCGTCGTTGTTGAGCTTGCTGTAGAACGCGTACACCTTGGTGCGCTTGCTCAGGTTGTAGTTCCACTGAGCCGTCCATTGGTTGGCGCCGCTGTCAGGCACGCCGTCGATCTTGCCGGCCTGACCGTAGTTCAGGTGCAGTTCGTTGTTGCCCAGGGTGTACATGCCCGAGACACGCCAGATGTTGTGCTTGGAGTCACCGCTGACCTGGCCGTAGTAGCCGCCGAAGGTGAACGCGCCCAGTTCGTAGACCGCACGGCCCACGGTCTGCTTGTCGTCGCCGTGCTGCTCGTAGCCCAGACCCAGGTGCAGAGGACCGCGGTCGTAGTTGACGGCGCCGGAGTAGATCTTGTCTTCGCTGCCCGCAGTCGCTTCGGCGACTTGGGCGTGGCCCACGAAGCCCGCGACCACCGGGGTGTAGTAAGCAACAGCATTCTTCAGGTTGCCGTAAGCGATGGTGCCGCTGCCGGCGCCAACGACGCTGTAGAAAGCGTCTTCGGTCGGGCCCGTGTCATGGTTGTGCATGCCGATCCAGTCAGCAGTGGCGTAGTAAGCCTCGCTGGCGGACATGTTGCCCAGCTTGACCGTACCGAAACGGGTGGCCAGACCGACCCAGGACTCACGGCCCCAGAATGCGGAGCCGCTCTTGCCCGTCGAGGCGTCGAAGCCGCTCTCGATCAGGAACAGGCCCTTCATGCCGCCGCCCAGATCTTCTTCGCCCTTGAAGCCGATGCGGGAGTTGTAATCCTGGATCACATTGTTGCGGTCGCCATCGCCAATCTTCTGGCTTTCAGCAGCCACGTTCAGGCGACCGTAAATGGTCACCGAGCTTTGTGCGAACGCAGCGGGAGCCGCCAGGGTGGCCGCGATCGCGGTCAGAACGAGAGATTTCTTCATGAGAAGGACCCTTGGTCAATGTAAACAAAGGAGCCTCACGTCTGCGCGAGCAGAGCAGCGAAACTCTGAAGTGCTGAATGACAACACTGTGAAAAGCAGTTTATCGCTGGAACAAGTGCGTCCTGAAGGTTTACCCTGGCGCCGCCCTCAAACAGGGCTCAATCTGTTGTTGCGATGCAACTTGCGTAGGACTGCGCCGACATCACGCACGCCGCCACAATCTACCCATGGACCACACTTTCATCTCGGCCTTTGTCCTGCTCCTGCTGGTGCTGGACCCTTTTGGCAGCCTGCCGATCTTCATTTCGGTGTTGCGCAGCGTGTCCCCTGAGCGCCGCGCTGTCGTGGCGATTCGCGAAGTCTCGATTGCCTTTTCGGTATTGCTGGTCTTCATGTTCACGGGCGAAGGCTTCCTGCGCCTGATGCACCTGTCGGAGCGTTCGCTGGAGGTCGCCGGCGGGGTGATCCTGCTGATCATTGCCATCCGGATGATCTTCGCTTCAGGGGGGGAAATCTATGCCACGGAGGGCCAGCGTGAGCCGATGATCTTTCCGCTGGCGGTGCCGCTGCTGGCAGGCCCGTCAGCGATGGCCACCGTGCTGCTGCTGGCCTCGCGGCAGCCCGAGCGCATGTGGCACTGGGTGGGGGCGCTGACGCTGGCGATGCTGGTCAGCGGCGCGGTGATGCTGGCAGCCGACCGCATTCGCAAAATCCTCGGTACGCCGGTGGTTTCGGCGGTTGAAAAGCTGATGGGCCTGGTGTTGACGGCGGTGGCGGTGGAAATGATTTTGGCGGGGTTGAAGCGCTATTTCTTCGGGCTTTGACAGGGCAAAAGAAAAAGCGGCTTAACGCCGCCTTTATATTTTCAGAATACTTGCAATCATCGTCCGCGCAAGTGTGCGGGCGCTTCCAGCCGCTTGGCCAGTGTTGAGAGCAGCAGGGTCAGGATCAGGTACATCGCCGAGATTGCGAGGTATGGCTCCCAGTAGCGCGAATATGCGCCCGCCACCGTGCGGGCTGCCAGTGCCAGCTCGGCCAGGCCAATGGCCGAAACCAGGGACGAATCCTTGATCAGGGTCACACCCTCATTTACCAGCGCCGGCACCATGCGACGGAAGGCTTGCGGCAGGATCACGAAGCGCATGGCCTGCGAGTGCGACAGCCCCACGCTCCAGGCGGCCTGGGTCTGTCCCAGGTGAATGCTCTGGATGCCGGCCCGGAAGATCTCGGAGATGTAGGCGCCCGCATTGAGCGAGAGCGCGACGCAGCCCGAGAAAAACGCGCCGTGCTCCTGGCGGAAGGTCCTCGCCATGTCGCCCGACAGCAGCAAGCCGTTGTCCGGATGGATCAAGGCCGGCATCACCGCGAAGTGCACCAGCAGGATCTGCACGAACAGCGGCGTGCCGCGGAAGAAGGTGACGTAGGCGGTCGTGATGCCACGCACGATCACCAGCAGCCACCGCGCGGGCGGGGACTGCGGTGGGGGCGCACTGCGTGAACTGCTGATCAGGCCCAGCACCACGCCGAGCAGGAGGCCAACCACAATGGCCACCAAGGTCAGCTCGATGGTGGTCAACAGACCGCTCATGAAGAGCGGCCAGTAGCCCGACAGGATTTCCCAACGCAAGTCCACGCCGTGCGCTCCGCGTCAGTTCGAGGCGGCGGATGCAGCCGGTGCGGCAGCGGCGGGCGGCTCGGTGCCGAAGGTCTTCTTGTAGATCGCTGCGTAGGTGCCGTCAGCCTTCACGGCGGCCAGGCCCTTGTTGATCATGCCAAGCAGTTCGGTGTTGCCCTTCTTCACCGCAATGCCGTATTGCTCCGGCGCGAAAGCCTTGTCGGAGACGGTCTTGAACTTGGCGCCAGGGTTGTTGGCCACGTAGTGGATCACCACGCCGTTGTCGGCCACCACTGCGTCCACGCCGCCGGCTTCCAGTTCCTTCAGCGCCAGCGGGGTCGACTCGAAGCGCTTGATGGTCGTCGCGGTCTTGCCTTGCAGCTTGGTGACCACTTCGTCACCGGTGGTGCCGGTCTGCACGCCGACCTTGAGCTTCTTCAGGTCGTCGAACTTCGAGATCTTCGACGACTCCTTCACCGCGATCAGCTGGAACGCGTCGAAATACGGGTCCGAGAAATCCATGGTCTGCTTGCGCTCGTCGGTGATCGTGATCGACGAGATCAGCAGGTCGCGGTCACCCTGGCCCAGCGCGTTGAAGATGCCTTCCCAGGGGGTGTTGACGAACTTGACCTGGAAGCCGCCTTTTTCTGCCACTGCGTTCAGCAGGTCGACCGACAGGCCGACGATCTCGCCCTTCTCGTTCTGGAACTCGAACGGCGCATAAGCGGCGTCGGTGCCGACCGTGTAGACCTTGGCTGGCGCCGGGGCGGGCGCAGAAGCCGGGGCGGACGCCGTTTCGGCCGGCGCGGGCGGCGGCTCTTGCTTGCCGCAGGCAGCCAGCACCAAGCCGGCCACCAATGCGGTGGCGGCCTTCAGGAAACGACGGGTATCTTGTTGAGCCATGGATGTCCTCAAAACAGTGGGCAAAACTAAGGAAAAACTAGTTCCTTCAGTGTACGGCCGGGTTACGCAATATTTACGCCACGGCGGCACGGGGTAATCACGCACCGAGGCGGTGCCTTGTTACCTGGGCACACATTGCCGCGGCGGGATGAAATGCACAGCCAGCCGGCGGCCTTTGGTACGCGGATTGCCGCAATCCCGGCAACACGCGCTCGGCGCACGCCGCCTTCCCTGCAGGCAGTCGTCTTCGCCCGGCAATTGACTTCCTTCAGCTTCAAGGAGAACCGATGTCCCGATGCCACGCTACCCGACACCGACGTTCGACGACCGTTCTCGCCCTCTGCCTGCTCGGCCTGCCAGGCGTCGCGCTGGCCCAGGCCACCGTGAAGCCCGATGGCAAGATGCGCTACGCCCTGGGCGCGGGCGCCAGTTATTCGTCTGGCAATACCAGTGCGGCCAGCGTCAATCTGAATGGCGAGGCCGTGCAGGCCACCGACGAAAGCAAGCTGACCTTGGGCGGCAAGGCCTTGTGGTCCCGCTCGGAAGGCCAGACCACGGCAGAGAACGTGTCCCTGGGTGGTGCCTATAACCAGGATTTCACGCCAGCCTGGTTTGGCTTTGGCAGCGCCGATTTCCTGCGCGATGAATTTGCCAACATCCAGGCGCGCGGCTCGGTGCACGGCGGTGTCGGCCGACATTTGATCAAGCGCGACGACCTGACCTGGGATGCGACGCTGGGCATCGGCTATTCGCAAGACCGCTATTTCGATCCTGTTGTCGTCAACGACGAACTGCGCGTCCGTTACGGTCGCGCCGAGTTGGTGCTGGGCGAAGAGTCCAGCCATAAGTTCACTGAAACCACGAGCTTCCGCCAGAAGCTTTCGTACTACCCTGCACTGGATTCCGGCGGCGGCTCGCGCGCGACGCTGGACGCCGGCCTGGCCGTTGCGATGACCGCCAGGCTCAGCCTCACCGCCGGGCTGAACTACCGCTATGACAGCGATCCCGGCGTCGGCCTGAAAAAGGGCGACACGCTGTTCGTCACCGGCATCTCCGTCAAGCTGGACTGAGGCGCCGGCCGGTGTCGAGGCGCCAAGCTGGTTAGCATGCCGCATGGAGAACCTTCGTCGGCAGGCCTTGGCGCTGCTGCTCACCCCATCGCCTGACGCCAAGGCCGAAGGCACGCGTGCGCTTGATCCGTTGGCTGCGCTGGACACCGACGAGGTGTTAGTCGAACCGGCCGGCATTCCCGGCCGCCCGCCCAAGCCCGAGCTGATGCCACACACCGCACTGAAGCATCGTTCTGTCGGCACGCTGGAGGGCAGGGCGGGCCTGCTGCATGCCTTGGCCCACATCGAGTTCAATGCGATCAACCTGGCGCTGGACATCGTCTGGCGCTTTGCCGGCATGCCGGCGGACTTCTACCGGCAGTGGCTGCTGGTGGCGCGCGAAGAGGCGCTGCATTTCCAGCTGCTGCGCGACCATTTGCTGGCGCTGGGCTTCCGCTATGGCGACTTCCCGGCGCACAACGCCTTGTGGGAAATGGCCGAGAAGACCAAGGGCGACCTGCTGGCCCGCGTCGCGCTGGTGCCTCGCACGCTGGAGGCGCGGGGGCTGGACGCTTCGCCGGCGGTCAAGGCCAAGCTGGTCGGCGCAGGCGACCTGAAGGCTGGCGCCATCATCGACATCATCCTGCGCGACGAGATCGGTCACGTCGCCACCGGCAACCACTGGTACCGTTGGCTGTGCGATCAGCGCTGCCTGGCACCCGTGGCCACCTATTCGCAGCTCGCGGCGCAATATGGCGCGCCGCGCATGAAAGGCCCGTTCAACCTCGACGCCCGGCGCGCAGCCGGTTTCACCGAAGAAGAGCTCGCGAGCTACCGCGGCTGACGGCATGCAGCCCAACCGATGCAAGACCTTGGCTGCGCCTGCTGGTATCAAGCTTCGTAAAATCGGCAGTCTTCCAGGCGCAGCGTCGCAGACCGCACACGCGGTCACCGTTTGCGTGGCTGCGGACCCATCCCATGAGCGAACTCCATAAATTCCTGTTTGAAGGCCTGCCCGTGCGCGGCATGCTGGTGCGGCTGACCGACAGCTGGCAAGAGGTGCTGCGCCGCCGTGAGGCTGCGGGCGACTACGCGCCGCCGGTGCGTGAACTGCTGGGCGAGATGGCGGCTGCCGCCACGCTGATGCAGGCCAACATCAAGTTCAACGGCTCGCTGATCCTGCAGGTCATGGGCGACGGTCCGGTCAAGCTCGCAGTGGCCGAGGCCAAGGCCGACCTGAGCTTTCGCACCACGGCCAAGGTCGTCGGCGAGGTGCCGGACGGCGCCCGTGTCGAGGCCATGCTGAACCTGCACGGCCAGGGCCGCTGCGCGATCACGCTGGACCCCGCCGACCGGTTGCCCGGCCAGCAGCCCTACCAGGGCATCGTGCCGCTGCACGACGACCAGCGCCGGCCGCTGCAAAACCTCTCGGAGGTGCTGGAGCACTACATGCTGCAGTCCGAGCAGCTGGACACTCGCCTGATCCTGGCCGCCAACGGCGAAGTCGCTGCCGGCCTGCTGATCCAGCGGCTGCCGACCAAAGGCGAGGGCAACCTGGCCGGCGAGCGGCCGGGCGCCACGCCCTGGGGCTCGGGCGACGAGGACCAGATCGGCCAGTCGGAAGCCTTCAACCGCATTGCCCACCTGGCCGCGACGCTGACGCGCGAGGAGCTGTTGACGCTGGAAGCGGACACGATCCTGCGCCGGCTGTTCTGGGAAGAATCAGTGCGCCGCTTCGAGCCGCTCACGCCCAGCTTCGGCTGCAGTTGCTCGCGCGAACGGGTGCGCAACATGCTCACCGGCCTGGGCCGCGAAGAATCCGAAAGCATCCTGAAAGAGCGCGGCGACATCGAGATCGCCTGCGACTTCTGCGGCCAGCAATACCATTTCGACGCAGTCGACGTGGGTGAGATGTTCACGCCAGGCCGCGACCAGCCGCCCGCCTCAGCTTCGCTGCAGTGAGCCGGCCGTGCGGATGCGCTGCTGGAAAGCGGTGTGCTCGCAGTCCGGTTGATCGCAGCTGTCGCAGGCCCACAGCCAGGCGGG
>NZ_VIDT01000282.1 GCF_006519715.1 Ideonella azotifigens | reverse complement strand
AAAGCAACAAGGAGGTGGCGCGGGCGCTGAGCATCAGCCCGAGCACGGTGCGCACCCACATTGAGAGCGTATTCCGCAAGCTCGAATGTTCGACCCGCGCGGCCGCCACGCTGAAGGCCTTCACGCTGGGGCTGCTGTAGCCCGCGGCGCCTGGGGCGATCAGTCCTGGTCGGACTGGCGCGCGGCGCGGTTCAACGCGCCGCCCATCACCTGCTGCAGCTGGTGGTTCAGCTCGTTGATCTCTTCCTGCATGGCCCGCACCAGCTGGCTGTAGACGCGCTGCTGGCGGCCGGCTTCGCGCAGCCGCTGGGCCATGCCCTGCGAGATGTTGGCCAGCAGCTTGGCGGCCACCGCCGGTTCGTCGATCATCAGCCGGCGCAGGGCGCCGCGTGACAGCGAGGCGGCCTGCACCGGCGTCATCGCGATGCAGGAGGCCGCGCGCGGCGCGCCGTCCAGCAAACCCATCTCGCCGATCAGGCTGCCCGGGCCGAGCACGGTGACGATCAGCGGGTCGGTGCGGCTGACAACGGTGTTCTCGACGCTGACCTCGCCGTCGATCACCAGCAGCATGTGGCCGGTGTCGGCCTGCTCGCCCTCGCGCAGCAGCACCGCGCCTTCGTCGCACTGCCACAGTCGCATGTAGCTGACGACGGTGCGGGCCTCCTCGGCCTGCAGGTCGGCCAGCGCACTGGGCCGGCGCAACAGCTCGGCAGCCAGCTCGATCAGGTAGGGGTCGTGGGCGGCGGGTAAGGTGGAGTTCATGGGCAACGGCAAGGCGCGCCCATTCTCGCGCCGGAACCCCGGCAGGCACACATCCCGTCAGGTTAGCGGCTGGACTGGTCCGAAAGCGCAGCAGGCGCCAGCGCAGTGTGCGATGGCGCCGATTTGTACCGGTTTACGGACAGAGGCGGACCGACCCGCCCCGTGACACTTCAGTTCACCGGGATCAGCAGATAGGCGTGATAGTCCTCGCCCTGGATGCCGTTGGTGACGATGACGCCGTTGTTGTTGATGCCTTGGCCGGCGTCGAACTGGACCTTGCCGTAGAGCGGGTCGGCCGGGTCGATCAGGGTGGAGACGTCCACCATGCCGGTCTTCTTGTCGTAGTAGAACGCCACGTTGGTGGAACCGCGGCGGGCGGGCTTGTCGGCAATGCCGACGACCTGGCCGGCGTCATTGACCTTCAGCGCATTGCTGTAGAGACCGCCGGGCAGCACGCCAATGTCGATCATGCCCTTCTTCTTGTCCCACAGGAAGGCGCGGCTGGTGAGGGTGTCGGGGTCGGCGCTGTAGCCAGCCACCTGGCCCTTGCTGTTGATGCCCTTGCCGTAGCTGTAGGGCGCCAGCGGGCTGAAGGCGCCGAGCTGGTTGACCTTGCCTTCGGCGCTGACGCGCACGCCGATGGTCGCGTCGGTCTTGTCGTAGTGGCCCACCCATTGGCCGCTGGCGTTGATGCCCGAGGCGTCCGCCGCGCCCTTCTTCGGGAACGGGTCGACCATGCCGGTGGCCGCCGTCCAGGTGAAGGCATGCGGCACGCCGTCCACCGTGTTGCTCTGGCCAACGACGGTGCCGTTGTCCGAAATGCCGGCGGCCATGCTGTAGCGGTGCGCGGGGTCGAAGCTGCCCAGCGCCTGCATGCCGGTCACGGGGTCGTAAAGGAAGGCGCCAGGCGAGTCGGACGGTCCGCTGTAGCCGACGATCTGGCCGGCGTTGTTGATGCCGGTGGCGAAGCTGGAGGTGTCGCCGGGCAGCGTGCCCAGGGTGACGATGCTGCCATCGGGCTGGAAGGCCACGGCGATGTGGGCGCCGTACTGCTCCTTCTGGATCCAGCCGACGACGACGTTCTGGTCGTTGATCGCCAGGCCCTGGCTGGAGTAGCCATCCGGCCCGACGCCCAGGTCCTTGATGCGATAGGTGGGTGCAGCTTGCGCCGAGGTGGCGGCGAGCATCAGGCAGGCCAGCGCAGCGGCGGCCAGGGGGGCGGTGAGGGGTTTGATGGCAGTTTCCTTGATGTGAAAAACGTGGGTTGAGACCTGCCAAAAAGTGTAGGAGCCCCCTGCGTCGAGCGGCCTACCCGAAAGGGTAGCTGACCCGCACTGGATCGTGGGGGTGGGGCGAGCGCCG
Source organism: Ideonella azotifigens (assembly GCF_006519715.1). Classification (GTDB taxonomy): domain Bacteria; phylum Pseudomonadota; class Gammaproteobacteria; order Burkholderiales; family Burkholderiaceae_C; genus Ideonella; species Ideonella azotifigens. The sequence continues at coordinate 4,546 of NZ_VIDT01000282.1, read as the reverse complement.
GCACGTCGGGTCGCAGGCCGCTAAAATCAGGCTTCCAAGGAGCGTTGCAGCAGCGCGGTGATCCCGCGCTGTCAGGCTTGGGTAGATGACAACGACGCTCACCCGACCTGGGTGAGCTCCGCCCGCTCGGGCCGATTTTCTTCATCTCCTCGTGTTGCCGCACGACCGCGCCATGCCCTCCGCCTCTGCCTCTGCCGACCTTCCCGACGTTCCCGACGTTCCCGATTCGAGCTCTGACACCGCCGTGGCACCGCCGCCGATGCGGCTGTCCGGGCTGGAGCCTGTGGCCATCGACGCGCAGTCGCTGTTCGTCAACATCGGCGAGCGCACCAATGTCACCGGCTCCAAGGTCTTCGCCCGCATGATCCTGGCCGGCGAGTTCGAGAAGGCGCTGGCCGTCGCCCGCCAGCAGGTCGAAAACGGCGCGCAGGTGATCGACATCAACATGGACGAGGCGATGCTGGACAGCCAGGCCGCCATGGTGCGTTTCCTGAACCTGATTGCCGGGGAGCCGGAGATCGCGCGCGTGCCCATCATGGTGGACTCGTCGAAGTGGAGCGTGATCGAGGCCGGGTTGAAGTGCCTGCAGGGCAAGGGCATCGTCAACAGCATTTCGCTGAAGGAAGGCGAGGCCGAGTTCAAGCGCCAGGCCACGCTGGTGCGGCGCTATGGCGCTGCCGCCGTGGTCATGGCCTTCGACGAGCAAGGCCAGGCCGACACCTTCGCGCGCAAGACCGAGATCTGCGCACGCGCCTACCGGGTGCTGGTCGAAGGCGTGGGCTTCCCGCCTGAAGACATCATCTTCGACCCGAACATCTTCGCGATCGCCACCGGCATCGAGGAGCACAACAACTACGCGGTGGACTTCATCAACGCCACGCGCTGGATCAAGCAAAACCTGCCCGGTGCCAAGGTCTCGGGCGGCGTGTCCAACGTGTCGTTCAGCTTCCGCGGCAACGAGCCGGTGCGCGAGGCCATCCACACGGTCTTCCTGTACCACGCGATCCAGGCGGGCATGGACATGGGCATCGTCAACGCCGGCATGGTCGGCGTGTACGACCAGCTGGACGCGGACTTGCGCGAACGCGTGGAAGACGTGGTGCTGAACCGCCGCGCGGACTCGACCGAGCGGCTGCTGGAGGTGGCCGAGCAGGTCAAGGGCGCGGCCAAGGACGACAGCGCCCGGCTGGCCTGGCGCGCGGCGCCGGCGACCGAGCGGCTCTCACACGCGCTGGTGCACGGCATCACCGAGTTCATCAACGAGGACACCGAAGAGGTGTGGCAGGCGATCCAGGCCGATGGCGGCCGGCCGCTGCATGTGATCGAAGGCCCGCTGATGGCCGGCATGAACATCGTCGGCGACCTGTTCGGCGCCGGCAAGATGTTCCTGCCCCAGGTGGTGAAAAGCGCCCGCGTGATGAAGCAGGCCGTGGCCCATTTGCTGCCCTACATCGAGGCCGAGAAAAAGGCCTTGGTGGACGCTGGCGGCGACGCCAAGGCCAAGGGCAAGATCGTCATCGCGACGGTCAAGGGCGACGTGCACGACATCGGCAAGAACATCGTCACGGTGGTCCTGCAGTGCAACAACTTCGAGGTCGTCAACATGGGCGTGATGGTGCCTTGCCAGGACATCCTGGCCAAGGCGCGCGAGGAAGGCGCCGACATCATCGGCCTGTCGGGCCTGATCACGCCCAGCCTGGAAGAGATGCAGCACGTGGCCGCCGAAATGCAGCGCGACCCGTATTTCCGCGAGCGTGGCACGCCGCTGCTGATCGGCGGCGCCACCACCAGCCGGGTGCACACCGCGGTGAAGATCACGCCGCACTACGCCGGTCCCATCGTCTACGTGCCGGACGCTTCGCGCGCAGTGGGCGTGTGCGCCGAGTTGCTGAGCGACGACCGCGCCGCGGCCTACATCGAGACGCTGAACGCCGACTACCAGCGCGTGCGCGAGCTGCATGCGAACAAGAAGGCCACGCCGCTGGTGACGCTGGCCGAGGCCCGCGCCAACAAGACGCCGCTGGACTGGTCGCAGGCGCCGGTGAAGCCGCGTTTCCTCGGCCGCCGCGTGATGAAGCAATACGACCTGGCCGAGCTGGCGCAGTGCATCGACTGGGGCCCGTTCTTCCAGACCTGGGACCTGGCCGGCCCGTACCCGGCGATCCTGGATGACGCGGTGGTCGGCGTCGAGGCACGCAAGGTGCTGGCCGACGGCCAGGCCATGCTCAAGCGCATCATCGATGGCCGCTGGCTGCAGGCCAACGCGGTGCTGGGCTTCTGGCCGGCCAACACGGTGGACGACGACGTGATCGAGGTCTACGCCGACGAGTCGCGCAGCGAGGTGCTGATGCGCTGGGCGCCGCTGCGCATGCAGACGGTGCGGCCGGTGGTCGATGGCGTGAAACGGCCCAACCGCTCGCTGGCCGACTTCATCGCGCCCAAGGGCACGCAGCCGGACTACATCGGCCTGTTCGCGGTCACCGCAGGGCTGGGCGCCGACGCGCGCGCCAAGCAGTTCGAGGACGCGCAGGACGACTATTCCTCCATCATGCTGAAGGCGCTGGCCGACCGGCTGGCCGAAGCCTTTGCCGAGCGGCTGCACCAGCGCGTGCGCATGGAGCTGTGGGGCTACGCACCGGACGAGGCGCTGAGCAATGCCGAGCTGATCGCCGAGAAGTACAGCGGCATCCGCCCGGCGCCTGGCTACCCGGCCTGCCCGGACCACAGCGTGAAGGGCCCGATGTTCGAACTGCTGGCCTGTGGCGAGATCGACATGGGCCTGACCGAAAGCCTGGCGATGACGCCGGCGGCCAGCGTCAGCGGCTTTTACCTGGCCCACCCGAAGGCGACTTATTTCAATGTCGGCACGGTCGGCGAGGACCAGCTGGCAGCCTGGGCCGACGCGTTGGGCATGGACGAAGACAGCGCGCGGCGGCGGTTGGTCTCGGTGCTGGACGGCAGGCCAGGCGTTTCGGCGTAGAAGCTGGCGTTCAGCTGGGTTTCGCGCAGCAGGTGGGCGCGAAAGCGCGCGAACAGGCGCTTGTCCACCGTGCCGGGGTGGCGCCAGAACTCGGACAGCGGGCCGGCATGCACCATGCCCGGCACCGCGTAAAAGCACTCGCCCAGCGTGATCACCGGCGTGCTGTGGTACATGGACTGCAGGCCGGTGGTGCTGTTGACCGTGACCACGCCGGCAGCGTGCATCAGCAGCGTTGGCAGGTGCTGGTCATGGATGTAGTGCACCCGGTGCGCCACGCCCAGCGCCGTCGCCCGGCGGGCGATCAGGCGGCGGTAGTCGTTGTACGGCCGGTCCAGCGGATGGTGCTTGAAGACCAGCAGCTGATCGGCCGGCGCATGCACCGCGAACGAAGCCATCACCTCTTCGATGAAGTTCGGCACGGTGCCAAAACGCGAGTGGTGGATGATCTGGCTGTCGTTGTGGACCTGCAGCGGCACCAGCATGTAGCGCTTGTGCTGCGCTGGGTGGCTGAGGAAGCCCAGCATGTCGCTTTCCAGCCAGCGGTTTTTCCACTTGCGCATGCCACCCCGAACCCAGCGCAGGCCCTCGCGGACCGGATGCAGGCAGCGGTGGTGCTCGTAATGCGGGTAACGCGCACGGCCTTTCCACAGCTCGGTGGCATAGGTCATCGCAATGTCGGCCACTTCGCCAAACTGCTGATGCGTGGGCTGCGGCGCCGGTTGCGGCTCGATGTTGAGCCGGCGGTAGAAGGCCGCGTCGCGCGGGATGGACGATTCTGCGTTGACGCCGCCGATCTCCAGCGTCACGTAGTCCGGCCGAAGGTAGCCTTCCTCGAACACATAGACGGTGATGCCCAGCGCACGCGCTTCGGCCAGCGCCGTGTCATGCATCGCGCGGGTCTGGCCAAACAGCACCAGCGCGTCGATCTGATGCGAGACCAGGCGTTCACGCAGCCAGGCAGGCCATTCCGCCGGTGGCTGATTGAAGGCCCAGGCGCCATCCTGTTCGGGAAAATAGAACTCGTCACCCGCGTTGAAATTGACCTTCCAGACCGTTTGCCCATGGTCGCGCAGCGTCTTCGCCAAGGTGGCAAAGAACCGGCCCATGGGGCCCTGCAGCAGCAGCGTGCGACGCTGAGACAGCAGGCGGTCTAGGGAAATCGGAATCATGCGAACGACAAAACGGTGTGACCAGCGTGCCCACGAGACGCGGCCGGAAAGGCCGCGTCAACGCAAAGCGACAAACATGCCCGACTGCCGGCTCAACCCACGGGATGATCCGCAGCAGACGCGAAAAACCTCACAAAACCCTTGCGAAGGGTCGACAAACCAAGGGAACACCCTCTAGTCAGCACTGATTGCAGTCTATGCGCGGCAAGTGGTGCTGACGATCCCTCAAATAGGTGTACCGGGACGCAAGCAATGCAAACTGTGTCAGAGCTTGACTTTCGTCCATGTCAGACAAATCCTGATTTCACCGATACCTTCATGGGGCTTATCGACACAAGCCGCGAGCTCGTGAAGGCTGCTGGCGAAATTCAGCTGTCTTTTGTGTCCGGCGGCGGCA
>NZ_VIDT01000281.1 GCF_006519715.1 Ideonella azotifigens | reverse complement strand
GCCCGCTGTTCCCGCAGGCCCTGGGCGTGCAGCTCAGCACCTGGATGGACGAAGGCGTGTCGCATGCCAAGCTGGAACTGAACCCGGCCGACCTGGGGCCGATCGAGGTCCGCATTGCCGTGCACGAAGGCAGCACCCGCATTGAGTTGAATGCCGACGTGGCCTCGACCCGCTCCGCGCTCAGCGAAGCACTGCCCCAGCTGGCCGAACAACTCGGCGACGTGGGCCTGAGCCTCGCGGGCGGCAGCGTGTCCGACCAGACCAGCCAGGGCCAGCGCCAGGGCGACTCCGGTGCCCAGCAAGCCGGCGGTGGCCGCGCGTTTGGCATGGGCGGGCGTGGCAACAGCGGCGACGAAGCGCTGGACAACGCCACGATGAGCCCCGCGCGCACCGCCGTGAACCGCCGTGGCCTGCTGGACATGTACGCCTAGTCATGGGGCACCCGGTCTCAGGGTTACCTGAGACCACCCGCCGAGCGGGTTGGCGCAGCCGCCTGGGGCGGCCCGGCGCCGGCTGCGCTGCGCTTCGGCACGGCGCTTTCGCCGTCGGGCTTGGTGCTGTCCAGCCTGAGGACCACCGGTAAAACCGCCGCTTTTCGTGGCTTCTGCACGGGGCTTGGCTCTCAATAATTCCTCCTATTCGGTCCCGACGCCCCATGCTTGCGGTGTCTGGGTCCTCCAGAGGAATCAAGGAGCCCCGTCCATGTCTGCTGCCGCAGCTGCCCCCGCCGGCGACGCCCCCAAGAAGGGCAAGAAAAAACTGATCCTGATCCTTGCCGTGGTGGTGTTGCTGGCCGCGGTTGGGGGCGGTGTCGCGCTGGTGATGAAGAAGAACCACGACGCCGAAGCGGCCGCTGCCGCCGAAGATGGCGAAGAGAGCAGCGGGCACCAAGAAAAGAAGAGTGCCAAGAAGGACAAGAAGAAGGACGACAAGCACGCGCTGCCGGTCTTCGTGCCGCTGGACCCGTTTGTCGTCAACCTGGCCGACCGCGAGACCGACCGTTTCGCCCAGATCGGCCTGACGCTGGAAGTCCAGGACGCGCACGTGGCCGACGAGATCAAGGCCTACCTGCCGGCGATCCGCAACAACGTGCTGCTGCTGCTGGGCCACAAGACCTCGGCCGAGCTGATGACGCCCGACGGCAAGGAAGTGCTGGCCCGCCAGCTGCGCCGCGTCGCGGTGCAGCCCATGGGCATCGAGCTGGAAGACGAGGACGCGGTGGAAGAAGAAGCCCCGCCCACGCCGGGCAAGAAGAAAAAGCGCAAGCGCTTCGACAGCCTCGACGACTCGCCGGTGAAGTCGGTCCAGTTTTCCTCGTTCATCATTCAATAAGCCCGACACGCCCGGTCGCAGGATCTCATCCGTGAACCAGCAAATCCTCTCGCAGGACGAAGTCGACGCGCTGCTGCAGGGCATCACCGGCGAGAGCCAGAAGCTCGAGCAGGAAGAAGCGCCCACTGGCGGCATTCGCAACTACGACCTGGCCAGCCAGGAACGCATCGTCCGTGGTCGCATGCCGACCATGGAGATCATCAACGAACGCTTTGCGCGCAACATCCGCGTGGGGCTGTTCAACATGATCCGCAAGAGCCCGGAAGTCTCGATCGGCGGCATCAAGGTGCAGAAGTACAGCGCCTTCCTGCGCGAGATCGTGGTGCCCACCAACTTCAACATCGTGCAGGTGCGCCCGCTGCGCGGCTCGGGCCTGATCGTCTGCGACCCCAGCATCGTGTTCGCGGTGATCGACGCGCTGTTTGGCGGCGTGGGCAAGTTCCACACCCGCATCGAAGGCCGCGACTTTTCGGCCACCGAGCAGCGCGTGATCGAACGCCTGGTCGGCTGCATCACCGAGGAATACAAGCGTGCCTGGCGCGGCATCTATCCGCTGGAGCTGGACTACCAGCGCTCGGAAATGCAGCCGCAGTTCGCCAACGTGGCCACGCCCAGCGAGATCGTCGTCTGCACCTCGTTTTCGCTGGAGCTTGGCGAGACCTCCGGCTCGGTGCACTTCTGCATTCCGTACTCCACGCTGGAGCCCATTCGCGACGTGCTGTATTCGTCGATGCAGGGCGACTCGGTGGAGCCGGACCACCGCTGGGTCAACCTGCTGAAGGAACAGATCCAGTCGGCCAACGTGGACCTGGTGGCCGAGCTGGGTACCGCGCCGGCCACCGTCGAACAACTGCTGTCGCTCAAGCCTGGCGACTTCATCGAGCTCGATCTTGAGCCGCTGATCCAGGCCAAGATCGACGGCGTCCCGGTGTTCGACTGCCACTACGGCACCTCCGATGGCCACTACGCCATCAAGATCGATCGCATGTTGACCAGCCCGAACTTCGGCTGGTTGGGAGATACGAATGTCAGCTGATCAAGCACCCGACGACGCCCAGGACGACATGGCCGACGCCTGGGCTGCGGCCCTGGCCGAGTCCAAGGGATCCTCCGGTGGCGAGGTGGCCGAGCAGGTCGCGGCCGAACAGGTCGCACCCGCCTCGTTCGCCAACTTCTCGCCGACCGCCGCCACCTCCGGCGCCGGCAACGACATCAACATGATCCTGGACATCCCCGTCCAGCTCACGGTTGAACTTGGCCGCACCCGCATCCCGATCAAGAACATCCTGCAGCTGGCGCAGGGCTCGGTGGTCGAGCTCGAAGCGCTGGCCGGCGAACCGATGGACGTGCTGGTCAACGGCTTCCTGATCGCCCAGGGCGAGGTGGTGGTCGTCAACGACAAGTTCGGCATTCGCCTGACCGACATCGTCACGCCCAGCGAGCGCATGCGCCGCCTGAGCCGCCTCTGAATTTCACCCACCCAGTCGCTGTCCCCAAGGAACGCCGGAATGACTTCTTCGCTGATGCCGCTGATCGCCTTTGGTGCGGTCGTGGCCATGATCCCGCTGGCTTTGTGGCTGATGCGCCGTTCCGGCATCGGCGGCGCCGGCACGCCCGGGCTGTTGCGCAACGTTGGCAGCCTGTCGCTGTCGCCGTCTCAGCGCGTGGTGGTGGTCGAGCTGATGCAGGGCGCGAATGCCCGCTGGCTGGTCGTGGGCGTGAGCCCGGACCGCATCACCACGCTGACCACGCTGGACGCGCCGGACGAAGTGCCGGCCGAGATCCTGAACCCGCAAGCCCACTCGGTGAGCCAGCTCATCAGCCGCTGGCGCCGCAATACCGGCAGCCCGGACGGGAACCAGCCATGACCCGCCGCACCCTGCAACGCTGCGCGATGACCGCAGCGCTGGCGGCGCTCGCCCTGTCGCTGCCGGGGGCCGCAATGGCCCAGGCCGCACCGACCGCACCCGGCCTGCCGCTGCTGGTCGGCCAGAGCGCCGGTGGCACCAGCTACTCGGTGCCCATCCAGACGCTGCTGTTCTTCACCGCGCTGTCCTTCCTGCCCGCGGTGCTGCTGCTGATGACGGGCTTCACCCGCATCGTCATCGTGCTGTCGCTGGTGCGCCAGGCCATGGGCACGCAGTCGGCGCCGCCCAACCAGGTGGTGGTCGGCCTGTCGCTGTTCCTGACCTTCTTCGTGATGTCGCCCACCATCGACAAGGTCTACGAGCAGGCCTGGGCACCGTACCAGGCCAACCAGATCGACTTCACCGAAGCCTTGAAGCGCGGCGAATCGCCGATGCGCGAGTTCATGCTCAAGCAGACCCGCCAGTCGGACGTGGAGCTGTTCGCCAAGCTGGCCAAGCTGGACGCCGGCATCAAGGGCGAGGACGTGCCGCTGAAAGTCCTGCTGCCCGCCTTCGTGACCAGTGAGCTGAAAACCGCCTTCCAGATCGGCTTTCTCATCTTCATCCCGTTCCTGATCATCGACATGATCGTGGCCAGCGTGCTGATGTCGCTGGGGATGATGATGTTGTCGCCGGTGCTGGTCTCGCTGCCCTTCAAGCTGATGCTGTTCGTGCTGGCCGATGGCTGGAACCTGTTGCTGGGCTCGCTCGCCGCCAGCTTCGCCCAATAAGGAAAGTCCGCACCATGGAACCGTCCCAGGTCTTCACGATCGGCCAGCAAGGCCTCTACATGCTGCTCACCGTATCGGCACCGATGCTGCTGGTGGTGCTGGTGGTCGGCGTGCTGGTCAGCATCTTCCAGGCGGCCACGCAGATCAACGAAGCCACGCTGAGCTTCGTGCCCAAGCTGGTCGCCGCGGTCGCGGTGATGGCGGTGGCCGGCCCCTGGATGATGACCCAGCTGGTCGATTACATCCGCGCGATGTTGTTGTCGATTCCTTCCGCAGCGGGTGGCTAGATGTCCGCCCCCAGTCGCTTCGCGCCAGCCCCCCGAGGGGGCGCCCAGCCGCCTTGGGGCGGCCCGGCGCCGGCTGGGCAAGCCTTGTTCATGGTCGTCACCGTCGGATGATCTCCTTCAACGAAGCCCAGGTCATGGCCTGGCTCACGCCGGTGCTGTGGCCGTTCCTGCGGGTGCTGGCACTGTTCCAGGTCCTGCCGGTGTTCGGGCAGCGCACGGTGCCGGCGCGGGTGCGCGTGGCGCTGGCCTTCATGGTGGCGGTGTGTGCTTCGGGCGTGGGCCCTCCCGTGCCCGTGGTGGCGCTGGATTCGGCCCTGGCGGTGATGCTGGTGATCCAGCAGCTGGTGATCGGCGTGACGCTGGGTTTTGCGGTGCGCATCGTGTTCGCCGCAGTCGAGTTCGCCGGTGAATTGGCGGGGCTGCAGATGGGCATGAACTTCGCCGGCTTCTTCGACCCGGTGATGGCCAGCCAGTCCACTGCCGCGAGCCGCTTCTTTGCCACGCTGGTGGCCTTCATGTTCATCGTCATCAACGGCCACCTGACGGTGATCGAGACGGTGGTCGAGAGCCTGCAGGCCTTCCCGGTCAGCGACCAGCCGTTTGCCTTCCTGCACAAGGTGGCGCCGCAGCAATGGGGCGCGCAGGTCTTCAGCATGGGCCTGTGGGTGGCCATGCCGATGATCGCGGTGCTGATGTTCGTGAACCTGGTGCTGGGCGTGATTTCGCGCGTGGCGCCGCAGTCCAACATATTCGCACTCGGGTTTCCCATCACCATGGGCGTGGGACTTGTGTCGATGATGGCGATGCTGCCGATGATGCAGACACCTTTTGTCGCCGCGCTTGAGCGAATGCTCGCGGTTTTTGGCCACTGAGCGCCACGCACCCCACACAAGGCACAGGATTTCGCCATGGCTGCCTTGCTCGCTGACTGCACCGCGCTGATCATTGACCCCAACCCGACCTCGCGCAGCGTGCTCTCGGCCCAGCTGAGAGACGCTGGCATGGTGATGGTGATGCAGAGCGGCCGCGTCGTCGATGCACGGCGCCAGCTGGAGACCCGCGAGTTCGACGTGGTGCTGTGTGAGATGGACTTCCACGGCAACGCCCCCAGCGCGGGCGTTCGCACCCAGACGGGCCAGGAGCTGCTGGACGAGTTGCGCGCGGCCAACCTGCTGCCATGGGCCACGGTGTTCATCATGGTCACCGGCGAGCGCAGCTACGCCAAGGTGGCCGAGGCGGCCGAATCGGCGCTGGACAGCTACCTGCTCAAGCCCTTCACGACCCAGGCCCTGCACGACCGCATGATGCAGGCGCGCCAGCGCAAGAAGGTCTTGAAGGACATCTACGTTGCGATCGAGGATGGCCAGTTCGAGACCGCCGCGCGCCTGTGCACCGAACGCTTCCGCCATCGCGACACCTACTGGCTTTACGCCGCCAGGCTCGGCGCCGAGTTGCTGCTAAGGCTGGAGATGCACACCGCGGCGCGCGAGCTGCTGGACGCTGTCGTCGCCCACCAGGCGCTGCCCTGGGCCCGGCTTGGCATCGCCCGCGCCCAGCTCGGTGCGCAGCAGACCACGCCCGCGCTGCGCTCGCTCGAAAGCCTGATCGCAGATGAGCCATCCTTTGCCGACGCCTACGACGTGATGGGCCGTACCCAGGTGGCGCAGGGCCACCTGCAGGAAGCGATGGTGACCTACCAGAAGGCCTGCGACCTGACCCCCGGCTCGCTGCGCCGCCAGCAGAAGCTGGGCATGCTGGCGTTTTATGCCGGTGACCAGGTGGCAGCCGCCAAGGCGCTGGACAAGGCCCAGATCCTCGGCCAGGGCTCCAAGCTGTTCGACTTCCAGAGCGTGGTGCTGCTGGCCATCGTGCGCTTTCGCCAGCGCGACAGCAAAGGCCTGGGCCGCTGCTCGGTGGATCTGGCCAGGGCGCTGGAAAAGGCGCCTCAAAGCAAGCGGCTGCAGCGCATGAGCGGCATCGTCGGCGCGTTTGACCTGATGCTGAGGCACCAGGTCGGCCAGGTGGTTGAGACGCTGAAGCGGCTGGCGAGCGAGGTGCGCGCCAAGGATTTCGACATGGAAGCCGCCTGCAACCTGCTGACCGCGATTGCCCAGCTGACCGCCGCCGAGCTGAACCTGCCCGATGCCGAAACCTGGGTCCAGGCCATTGGCCAGCGCTTCACCGGCACCAAGGGCGTCAGCGAGCTGATGGCCGGCGCGGCCAGTGCCCATGCGCCGTATGGCGAGCTGATCAAGCAGTGCCATGCGCAGGTCGCCGAGTCGGTCGAGCGCTCGATGATGCATTGCGTGTCCGGCCGGCCCGACGCTGCGCTGGACGCGCTGCTGGGCCATGCCCGCAGCACCTTGAACCAGAAGTTCGTCGACACCGCGCGCGGTGTGCTCAAGCGCTATGCCGACAAGCTGGAAGATGCGCCGCGCCACCTCGCGGCGCTGGAAGAACTG
>NZ_VIDT01000280.1 GCF_006519715.1 Ideonella azotifigens | reverse complement strand
CAGGCCATGCCGGCTGCCGCCAGCAGGGCCAACAGCGTGCCTTGCCACAAGGCATGCAACAGGCTCAGCGCGAGCGCGGCCTGGATGTGTTCGAAGAGATTCATGGGGGCACCTCTTTCAGGTGGATTTGCGCTGGCGCGCCTTGGCCTCGGCGATCACGCGGGCAATCGCGTCCAGCTCCGAAGCGCTGGCCTTGTCCACATCCAGCGCGCGCTGCACCAGCTGCAAAGCCGAGCCGGAAAACGCGCGCTGCATCAGGTCCTTCAGCAGCACGGCCTGCACCTCGGGCTCGGGCTGGGCCGCGCTGTAGCGATGCCGGCGGTCGCTGTCGTCACGTGTCACCAGGCCCTTCTCGGCCATGATGCTCAGCATTTTCAGCACCGTGGTGTAGGCCGTGTCCTTGGCCTGTGACAGCACCTCGTGCACCTGGTGCACGGTGCAGGGCCCGTCGCTCTGCCAGAGCACGCGCAGGATCGCGAGCTCGCCTTCGGTCGGTCGGGGTAAGGTCATCGCCAAGCCAGTCGCAGTAAAGTATTAGGCGAATAGTACTAAACGATTAGTAGATGTCAAGCGCCTGCTCGACTGACCTGTCGCGCGGTGTCGCCAAAGTGTCCTTTGCTACCCGGCTGCTCCTGCGGACGCCGCTGCCTCGAACCATCCCTTCGGAGACACGCATGCAGGTCGTCGGCCACGCTGCCCATCAACTCGGCAGCCCGCTGGCGCCCTGGACCCGCGGTGCCAGGCCACGAGATCATCGCCACCTCTGAAGAACGGCTGGAACGCGGCGAAGTGAAGGGCTGAGCGCAGAGCTGCCTTTGCTTTTCGCCTATTCCAGCTTCAGCGCTCGCAGCCGAAGCGCATTGCCGATGACGCTGACCGATGACAGCGCCATGGCCGCGGCGGCAACGACAGGCGACAGCAAGAGCCCGAACAAGGGATAGAGCACACCGGCGGCAAGCGGGATGCCGGCCACGTTGTAGACGAAGCTCAGCGTGAGGTTCTGCCGGATGTTTCGCATCGTGGCCTGCGACAAGGTCCTCGCGCGAACAATGCCCATCAGGTCGCCCTTGAGCAGCGTGATGCCGGCGCTCTCCATGGCCACGTCCGTCCCGGTGCCCATCGCGATGCCGACCGTCGCGGCGGCCAGCGCCGGTGAATCGTTGACACCGTCGCCGCCCATGGCCACGATCCTTCCCTCTTTCATCAGGCGCTGCACCACCGCGACCTTGTCTTCCGGAAGCACCTCGGCGACGACCTCGTCGATGCCGAGCTGCCTGCCGACCGCTTCGGCCGTGGTCTTGCCGTCACCCGTCAGCATCACGATGCGAATGCCCGCGGCCTTCAAGGCCTGAAGCGCCTGGGGCGTCGTGGCCTTGATGGGATCGGCGATGGCCACAAAGCCCGCAAGCTTGCCGTCGACCCCGACGAAGATGACGGTGGCCGCGTTGGCACGCTGCGCTTCTGCCGGCTGATTCAATGGCGCACAGTCGATGCCACGCTCGGCCAGGAACTTCGCGCTGCCGGAGACCACTCGCCTTCCGTCGACCGTGCCGACCACGCCCTTGCCGACGGGAGAATCGAAGTCGGTGACTGCCGACAGGTTCAGCCTGCCCTCCTGCGCGGCGTTGACGATGGCCGTGGCCAGCGGGTGCTCACTGGCCCGCTCGACGCTCGCGAGCTTCTGCAGTACGTCGTCCTTGCTGAAACCTCGGGCCGGTTCGACCTGAACGACGCTCGGGCGACCTTCGGTCAAGGTCCCCGTCTTGTCGAGCACCAGCGTGTCGACCTTCTCCATGCGCTCCAGCGCTTCGGCGTCGCGGATCAGCACGCCATGTTGCGCACCCTTGCCAACGCCGACCATGATGGACATCGGCGTGGCCAGGCCCAGCGCGCATGGACAGGCAATGATGAGCACGGCGACCGCTGTGACGAGCGCGTAGCTGAAGGCCGGCGGCGGGCCCCACACCAGCCAGGCGACAAACGTGAGCACCGCCATCAGGATGACCACCGGCACGAACCAGCCCGCGACCAGGTCGGCCATGCGCTGGATGGGCGCGCGGCTGCGCTGCGCCGCGGCCACCATGTGGACGATCTGGGCCAGCAGCGTGTCCGCGCCGACCTTCTCAGCGCGCATCACGAAGCCGCCTGTCTGGTTGAGTGTTCCGGCTGTCAGCTTGGCGCCAAGGGCCTTCGCGACCGGAATGGGCTCGCCAGTGACCATCGACTCGTCCACATTGCCCTTGCCTTCGGTGAGTTCACCGTCGACCGGCACCCTCTCGCCGGGACGCACGCGCAAGAACTCGCCAACCTGGATGGCGTCCACCTGAACGGTTTCGTCAGTGCCATCGGCCTTCACCTTGACCGCCGTTTTCGGCGCAAGCCCGAGCAAGGCCTTGATGGCACCCGATGTCTTCTCGCGTGCCCGGAGTTCGAGCACCTGGCCCAGCAACACCAGCACGGTGATGACGGCCGCCGCCTCGAAGTAGATCTGCACGGCACCAACAGCCAACCGGAGCTCGGCCGGGAACAGGCTGGGCGCAAGAGTTCCGACCATGCTGTAGATCCAGGCCGCCCCTGTGCCGAGCGCAATGAGCGAGAACATGTTCAGGCTTCGGTTCTTCACGGACGCCACGGCGCGCACGAAGAATGGCCATCCGGCCCACAGCACAACCGGCGTTCCCAGCAGCAGTTGCACCCAGTTCGAGGTCTGCTGCGCGATGAGGTGATGGATGTTGAAGAGGTGTCCACCCATCTCCAGCGCGAAGACCGGCAGCGTCAGTGCCGTGGCAATCCAGAAACGCCCCGTCATGTCGCGCAGCTCTGGGCTCTCTCCGGCATCCGCCGTCGCCAACACCCGCTCCAGCGTCATGCCGCAGATGGGGCAATTGCCCGGGCCCATCTGGCGCACCTGCGGGTGCATCGGGCAGGTGTACTCGACCTGGCCGTGGCCGCCCTCGGCCGACAGTTTTGCCGCAGCGGGGGTACCACCCATCACCATACCGTCAGGCATCACATGCTGGCCGTGATGTGCAGTGCTGCGGGGTGTATCCGTGTGGCTTGTCATGGCGCTCTCCTGTTCCTGTCTGCAGTCTCCCTTTACTGGGGTGCCGCGGCCTTCATTGCCTCGCGGTCCATCATCATCTGCATCATCATGTCCATCATGTCCATGCGGCGCCTCATCATCGAAGCGTCCATGGGCATTGCCGACTTGCCACCGGCCACGGCTTTGCCGCCCATCATTGCGCCGCGCATCTGGTCCATCATCCCCATGCCGTCCTGCATGGCCTTCATGTGATCCTTCATCAGCGCGGCGCGCTCCTCGGGCGACTTGGCAGCGGCCATTTGCTGGTGCATTTCCTGCATCTTCTTCATCTGCTGGTCGTAGCCGGCAGGCGCGGGCAATGCCACAGGGCTGGCGGGGTGGTGCGCAGCCTGTTCTTCAGCCTCGTTGGCGGCCCTTGCGGGCATCGCCGGATATCCGGCCAACAAGGCGACGGCCAGCGCGCTCAAACCGGGGGCGAGTTTCATGGTGACGATTCCTTGTGTTTTGGATGCGCCATCCGCGCCCCTTGAGGACAGGTTGCACCCGGCCCCTATGCCCGCCGTTGATGCAGGTCAAGTCAAGACCCGCAAAGGCAAGGGTCAGCGGCGGCAGCAAGGCCTGGCCCTGCGCGTGCACGAGCCCGAGCCCGAGAACATGGACCTGCGCACCCAGCGCACCCAGCGCACTCAGCGCGGTGATCGACATGGGGGCGGTGAGGGGTTGGGCGGAAAGAAAAAACGGCCAGCGCCTTTCGGTGCTGGCCGTTTTGCTCCGGGCAACAGGATCAACGGCCGCCGTTTGCGGTGGACAGCACGGTGCCGGCGTCGCCACCCATCCAACCCGTGAGTGGGTCGTCGAAGTAGACCGACCACAGCGTTCTACCTGTGCCTGTTGGCTGAATCACCCAGGTCTTGCCACCGTCGCGGGTACTCAGCACCGTGCCGCGGTCGCCCACGATCCAGCCATTGAGCGGTCCATTGAACTGGATGTCAGTCAGCAGCGCTTGTGTCGGCAACGGCACGCTCTTCCAGGTCAACCCAGCATCACTGCTGTGAAGCAGCGTGCCTTGAGCACCGATGGCCCATGCGTCCATGCCGGTAGAAAAGTACACACGCTGCAGACGAGCACCTGTGTTGGAAGCACGTGACGTCCAGGTGGCGCCACCATCCGCGGTGCGGGAAATGAGGCCGGCGTACCCCACCACCAAACCGACTTGGTCATCGAAGAAGCGCACGCCCAACAACCCGCTTGCTGCGCTGCCGATCTTTGTCCAACTCTGTGCGGCGTCGTTACTTTTGTAAATGGAGCCGTCGTCACCGACGCTCCATCCGGTTGCGGAATCAATGAATTGAAAATCCGACAGATTGCGTTCCACACTACCCGCCGGCTGCAACCATGATTGACCCGCGTTTGAACTTCGCAGCAGTCCACTCTCCCACGACAGCATCCAGCCGTTCACGGCATCGGAGAACTGAAGCTTCCCCAGCGATGGACCATGAGGTTCCACCGTGGCGCGCCGCTGCCAAGTTGCGCCTCCATCCGAGGTATCCAGAAGCCAGCCGCTGGAGGTGGACGCAAGACCTTTGCGGCCGTCAAACATCCAGATGCCGACGACGGCGCCATAGTCGTCCTTCGGATCATTGCCGAGCACACGCTGCCACGTCAAACCGTTATCAGCAGAGCGATAGGTTCGTTCGTTGACGGTCAGCAGCAGCACGTCACCCAGTTGCCGAATCGTTGGCGTATAAAAAAGCTGCTGGTCTTCGATCACAAACGAAGTCCAGTTGGCACCACCATCCCTGGTCAGATGAAACCTGCCGTCACCGCTGCCCGAGGTAGAGACGGACTGGCCATCAAGAAAGTCGACATTCGACAGTAGATAGTCCGAGCGCTCGCCGCTGAGCGCCCAATTGATACCGCCGTCCGTGGTGCGATAGAGCTTGCCGGCGCCGGATAGACCCCAACCAATTTTTTGGCTGAAAAATTTTGCGCGCCAGGTGGCTCCATCGGTCGGCAACGCGGCAGGCCGGATGTCTTGCCAAGTGATCCCGCCGTCAGCCGTATCCATGTACTCCAGCTTGCCGGAGAAATAGTCATAGGTGTGCAGCTTGGCATGTTGATCGTCGAAGAAATTGGCGTCGACCAACTGCCTGCCCGGGTATCCTGGCAAGCCCTCCTCAGCATCCGCCAAACTCACAGAAAAGTGCTGGCCAGCATCGGTTGAACGAAGAACCTTTCGGCTGGGTCCATACGATCCGTACGACCAAATCGTTGTGGGGCTGGTGACCACCGGATGATCCACTGCCTCGATCACCGCCCAATGTTCACCACCATCAGCAGTGACTCGAGACTCATTGCCCGACAGCAGGGCATGTTGAGCATCTGACACAACGAGTTGATGATCGTAGTCGTGCAGCGACTGCAATCCCAGCGCCTGCTGGATCCAGTGCTGGCCTCCATCTGTGGTGTGCAACAGGGTCGCGCCGTCGCCAAACACCCAACCATTGTTCGCATCCGCGAACACCACTTGCAACAGGGTGCTGTCAACGCCGGATCGTTGTGCTTGCCAGGTAGCCCCAGCGTCGATGGTTTTCAGGATCTGGCCCGCACTGCCCACCGCCCAGCCGATCTTCGCGTCCAAAAACCAGATGTTGGGCGTGTCATTGCCAACCGGCAGCGGATGCTGCCAGCACCAGCCACCCTGCTCGGCGCCACTGCAAACGGCACCGTTCACATTCGCCAGGTGCCGCACCGAAACCGGAACGCTGATCTTGTAGACCCCGCCAGCGGCGTCGGTCGCCGCGAGCGACACCTCGTAGTCGCCGGCCTTGGCGTACCGGTGGGATGGCTCAGCTTCATGGCTGGTGCTGCCGTCGCCAAAGTCCCAGCTCAGGGTCAGGCCGGTGGTACTCCCCAGCGTGCTCCTGAATGCCACAGGCTGGTCTGCGTCTGCCACCGTAGGCGCAACGATCTGGAACTTCTCGGGCGCTGCCCCCCCGGGCTCGTCCCCGCCACCGCCCCCACACGCGCTCAGCGCGATGCTGACCACCAGCCCCATGCCCAGTTGCAGGCACGCATGCGCCCACCCGGGCCTTTTTTGTCGGCTCGTCATTCCTCACTCCCCGTGGTCTTGTTTGAACCGGCGGGATTGTAAAGACGCGTGAAGCGGCTCAGATCCCGCTGGCGAAGCCCGCGCTGTCTTGCTGGCCCCAGCGGGCGGCCACGGCTTGGATGGCTTCGGGGATCTGCTCGGGGGGCACCGGGCGGCTGAACAGGTAGCCCTGGGCGTGGGCCACGCCGCGCTGGGTGAGCCAGGCTTGCTGGCGCTCGGTCTCGACGCCTTCGGCCACCACCTGCAGGCCCAGTGCGTGGGCGAGCGAGACGATGGCTTCGACGATGGCGCCGTCTTCGGCGGCGTCTGGCAGGTCGCGCACGAAGCTGCGGTCGATCTTCAGCTTGTCGATCGGCAGGCGCTTCAGGTAGGCCAGCGAGGAAAGGCCGGTGCCGAAGTCATCGATGGCGATCTGTACGCCTCGCGCGCGCAGTGCAGCCAGCGTGCCGACATTGGCCGCCACGTCTTCGACCAGCGTGTGCTCGGTGATCTCGATCTGCAGCCGGCCGGGGTCGGCGCCGCTGCTGGCCAGCGCGTCGGCCACCTGCTGCTCCAGCAGCCTGCGCTTGAACTGGCGG
>NZ_VIDT01000028.1 GCF_006519715.1 Ideonella azotifigens | reverse complement strand
GCAGCCGACAAAACCGAAACTGTCGCCGGTGCGCCAGGCCGACCACGCGAGGCTCTCGACCAAGTCGGCCAGCACGGTCAGCTTGGGCACCTGTCCACTGAAGCCCATCGAAGCCGACAGGTCGGCGACCACCGTGACCGGCATGGATTTGCGCTGGCTGTAGATGCGCACGCGCCAGTCGCCGAATGGATCGCGCAGGCTGGCGTGCAGATCGAGGCGGCGTGGATCTGGCGCGTCGAGCAGCGACACATGGCCGCGGAACTCGAAGCCACTGTCGCCCCGCCTGCTGCGATGGTGGCCGGGAAAGTGGCCCGCCACCGGCGCATCGACGCGGTAGTGGACCTCGCGTATCGGCGCTGCGGCGTGCATCTGCAGGTCGGCCATGATCAGCCTTCAGTCTCTCAAGGCGCGGCGACACTGCCGAGGATGCCGGCGATCAAGGGCGCGGCGATCTCGGGCCGGCGCATCTCGTAGACCGGCTGGAAGCACAGGCGGTGCGCGATGGTCACGTCGAACACGGCTTGCAGGTCCTCGGGCGTCGCGTAGTCGCGGCCTTCGAGCCACGCCGTGACGCGGGCCGCGCGCAGCAGCATGCTCATGCCGCGCGGGCTCGCACCGGCCAGCATCAGCTGCGCGGTGTCGAGGCCCGAGAGCTTCACGCCGTAGTCGGCCGGTGCCGCAGTCGCGCGCCACAGTTCGAGGGCATATTGCTGCAGCCGCTCGGAGGTCTGCACGCTGCGCTGGATCTGCGCGGCGATGTCGTTGAGCTCGCGGTAAGCGAGCATGCCACCGGCCAGCGAGGCGACCAGCGCATCGGTGTCGTGGTAACGCGGGTCGAACATCAGCGCGCGGCGCTGGTCCTCGTCCGCCGGCGTCTCGATCGTCACCTCCATCATGAAGCGATCGCGCGCCGCAGAGGCGATCTCGAAGGTCTCTTCGCGCTCGACGCGATTGCGGTCGGCGAAGACCTGCAGGTGCGGGAAGCGCCACTCGCGGTTGAAGGCCGAGACGCTGCGCTCGGCCATCACGCGCAGCAGCAGCGAATGCACCTGCGGGCGGGCGCGGTTGATCTCGTTGAAGAAGAAGATCGCCAGGTCTTCGCCATGCTCGATCAGCGGCCCGGGGTCGACCGCCGGCCGGCCCTCGGCGCTGATGTAGGTGTAGTAGATCAGGTCGTTGGGCATCAGGTCGATGGTGCCCTCGGTGCGCGCATAGGCACCGCCGAGCACGCGCGCAAAGGCGCGCAGCAATGTCGTCTTGCCAACGCCCACATCGCCCTGCAGCAGCACGTGGCCGCGTGCGAAAACAGCGGTGTTGACAAGGCGGATCACGCGCGCCTGGCCCATCACGGCCGTGCTCACTTCGCGTTCGATTGCCAGCGCGCGTTCGCGCCAGTCCTGCAACAGCGCATCGCTGCGATCCATGCAAACCCTCTCTGCACTGCCTCTGCACTGCCGAGGGCGAGACACTCTGTCACGCCCTCGGGACGGGCGCAATGCTCGCGCCGACGAAGTGCCTAGACAAGCAAGAGCCGAGCCGGTCGCCGATGTCGGTTCTCACTCAAGGTGAAACTTCTTCCACTGAAGATGGAACTGCTCGGGCTCGGGTACCCGCCAAGCTGCCCGCCGGCCGATCATTAGGCAGCGGGGTGGCTGACAGCTTTGCAGCGGCTGCGGCCACTGGCCGAACACCGGCGTACTCACGCTGACCGTCACCAAGCGGTCGCAGGGTCGTGCAATCGGTCCTGGCCCGAATGACTGCTATAGGAGGTGCTGCGGTCGTCGGGTCTCGACGAACTGGAAGGCGCAGCGCCACCGACTGCTTCCATGCGACCCGAATTTGCGGTCCCGACCCAAAGCAGTCGAAGATCTGGGCGTGGTGAACAGCTCAAAAGCGGGCAGTCAGACGTCGCCGCGCAGGGTCGCTGTAACGATCCATTCCAACAACTCATTCGTCGATGATCCATGCGCGGTCGGACACAAACTCTGGGCGCCTGCGCGGACGGCTTCATAGCTCAATCCGCGCAGCGCTTCGCTCGCCGTGAGCACGGTATCGCGTGCGGAAGACTTGCACAGTCGAAACAGTATTCGCGCTGTCGCGGTGCAGTCGATATCGCCCAGCACGTAAGCGATGCGCTCCTGCGTCTCAGACGGCAGCACGACGCACATGCGTTCAAGGTCCGCCCACTCGTCGGGCGAGAAGCGCTCCATTTGGTGTCGCACCTCCAAGAACTCATGGTCATACCAGTAGTCGTCTGTAGCGCGGCTGATAAGGTCGAAATCGAGCATGATTGCTTTGATAGGCTTGGCTCGGCCCTACTTGAAATCGGTCATCGGCGAATGCCCGTTGGCCGGGAGTGCCACTTCGCCAAGCGGTTGGGAAGCCGCCGCTCGCAGCAAGAGCCAATGGTAGCCAAGGTCAGGTTCAGGCAACAATGCGGAACTGACGTTGCCGGCCATAAGCGGCCCGTCGCGCAAAGCTCGAAATTCTGGCCGCGGCGTGCCCCTGAAGCACAGGTTTTCGGCGACGAGTCTGGACTGCTGTTCGGCCCGAGCCGGCCAAAAGCCGGACCTACCGCTGGCGCGCACCGACCGCGCCGCATTGCGGTCACGAGGACCCGGCAACACCGGCTGCTAACTTGGCGTCTTGCTCGTCCTTTGCCGCCTCTGCGGTGTGCATGCGGTCCCGATGTTTTATGCGCACGGCGCTGCATAGCTGCCAGGAAATCGTCCATCGTCATGGGCCCGAGCCTTGGTCGGCCGAGCGCGAAGAACGCGTTGGCGCCGCCCGTGGCGTTCGAAGCGCTGTAGCGCCCAGAGGCGCGGCGAGGCGCCTGAGCGCGCCTGATGTAACGGGAGGCAGCGTCATCAAGAGTAATGATGCCCGGCACGGCGGTGCTCCCTAGCATGCTTGGGCACGCAGTTAGCGATGCGCAAAGGAGCTCAAATGCTCGATCGGCGGGCAGCCCTCAAGGCGATTCCGCACGGGCCCACCCCTCGAGAGCCCATCGTGCAAGCCATCGGCCGGCGGCCCCAGCGGGCGCCGGCCGGAGCCCCGCTTCACTACGAACGTCACCGGACCACGCTGTACCGCCTGGTGCAGCAGCACGCGACCAGATTTGTCGCGCACACGGAAGCGCACCAAGGCGGAGCTGCCGAGCTTCATCAAGGACGAATTCGACGCCTTCCTCGAATGCGGCATCCTGGCCCACGGATTCCTGAGGTTGCGCTGCGGCAAGTGCAGCCACGACAATCTTGCAGCGACAGCTGGATCAGCCGCGGATAGCGTCATCGCTGCGCTGAAGCGGACGTGATTTTGAGTCAGACAGCGAGGGAATCCTCATGCGAATTCTTGATACAGCCACCAGGGGGGCCATTCAAACCGTCATCGACGCCCACATGGTGGAGTTCTCCAACATCCCCGGTTTCGTCGAAGCAGAGCCGGGCTTCCCGCTCATCGACGGCGCCATTCGTAAGGAGCCTTCGATCATCGTGTTCGTCGCGCAGAAGAAGCCGACGACGCACCTGCTGCCCGAGGAACGCGCCCCTCGCCAGATCGGGCCATATCGTGTGTGCGTGATGCAGGCCGACCCGTTGCGGCAGATCCGGGCAGGGCTGGGCGGCCAGCCAATTTCCGATGCGGTCGAGGACTCCGCGACGGGACTCACCTACCAGCCGCTCCCCGGCAATCCGATTGACCGCACGTTTGTCGTATCGAAGCGGATGCTCTGCCATGTCGGTCCCGACGCGGGTTGGCCGGTACTCAAGCCGTTCCTGGAGGCGACGAAGCACACGTTGTCCGTTGCAATGTACGACTTCAACGTAGACTACATCGCAAAGTCTTTCGTCGAGACCGTTCGCGACAACGATCTCAAGGTGACGCTGACGTGGGACGACGGAATGACCGCGCCCGAAACGGCGATCCGAAAGAAGCTTCGCGCGCGGCTGGGGGATAACCTGGACGGATGGATCGTCCATTGCGGCGGCGGATTCCGCTTCGCCAGCGCCTATCACGAGAAGGTCGCGGTCCGCGATTCGAAATCTTTCTGGCTGTCGAGCGGCAACTGGAGTCTCCGCAGCCAGCCGGAGATCGATCCGATCGGGGTTCCGGCTCAGGCTAAGGGAATGTACAGCAAGGGAAACCGCGAATGGCACGTCATCATCGACGACGCGCCGCTTGCACAGGTATACGAGCAGTACATCAAGCACGATCGGGACGGCTCGAAGGCCGAAGCTGACGCGGGCGGCGACGCCGAGCTCGATGCCTCGACGATGCCGCGCTTTCCCGACCTCTTCGTCCCGATCGACGAGCTCTCCGACGTGGAGGCCGACGTCGCGACACCCGTGGCGCCGCAGACATTGCCGAGCACCGCGCGTGACGTGACCATCCAGCCGCTGCTCACGCCCGACAACTACATCGGCCACATCCGCCAGTTGCTCAGAGGCGCGCGACGCTCGATTTCAATGCAGTACGCGTACATCACGTACAGCGACAAGCCGAAGGACGCCGATTTCACGCAGATGCTCACCGACCTGGCCGAGATGAGCAACCGATCCGACATCAAGATGAGGATCATCGTCGGCAGCAACGGCGCCGCCGACAAGATCCGGAAGCTGGTCGAAGCCGGCTTCAACGAAACGGTGTTCCGCACGCAGGCCAACATCCACAACAAGGGAATTGTCGTCGACGGGGAAATCGTGCTGGTGAGCAGCGCGAACTGGTCGGGCGACGGCGTTCTTCGCAACCGCGACGCGGGCCTGATCATCCGCGACAAGGAGATCGCTCGGTACTACGAGGCGGTCTTCGATTTCGACTGGGACAACCGCTCAAGCGCAACCCTCGAGGACGATCCTGCGGTCAGGGTCGCGGATGCGGCCGAAACGCCGCCGGGAATGGTACGCATGTCATGGCGTGAATATTTCGAATAAGGAGACTCTCATGGACCAGAATGGATTTCTCACTGGCAAGGCGACCGATACGACCTGGATCAAGCCGTTCGGGCAGAAGTGGCTCGAGGTCACGTACAGCGTCGTCGACGGGATGGCCGTGCTCGAAGGTTGTCTGATCCTCGGAACGGTGGCGCAGATGCAGGCGGTCAAGCATTTCATCGCGAACAATCCGCTGGCGATCAAGGCGGGCATCCAGCCCTTTGCCGCCGGAATCCTCGGCGCCCAGTTCCGGTGGAAGAACAATACGATCCCCTTCGAGATCGATCCCAACCTGCCTAATCCGCAGCGCGTGAATGACGCCATCGACCATTGGAAAGACAAGACCGAGATGAAATTCGTCGCTCGCGATCAGAACAACAACAATCACATCGACTACGTCGTGTTCCGTCCGGGCGGCGGCTGCGCCTCGTCGGTGGGCCGGCGCGGAGGCCGGCAGGACATCATCCTCGGGCCGCAATGCACAGCCGGGAACTGCATCCACGAGATCGGCCATACGGTCGGCCTGTGGCACGAGCAGAGCCGCTCGGATCGCGAGAGCTTCGTAACGATCAACTTCGCTAAGGTCGATCCCGACTTCAAGCACAACTTCGACATGCACATCCAGGACTGCGTGAACCTGGGGCCCTATGACTTCGGCTCAATCATGCACTACCCGATGAATGCCTTCAGCACCGATGGCACCGACACCATCGCGCCGAAGGCAGGCGTCAACACCAACGGGGCGGTCATGGGTCAACGCATGGCATTGAGCGACCTCGACATCGAGGGCGTGAAGAAGCTGATCGCCGCTTCGGAATGAGAGGGTGCCGTGGCACTGATCATCGATAACCGCAACTCCATCCCGGGGCCCGGCGTTCATGCGCTCATCGTGGGCGTGAGCGACTACAAGAATCTGCGCGACTTCAACGACACGCCGGTCGAGCCGCAATGGTTCCTGACGACGCTGACGTCGGGGGCTTCGAGCGCGTTTGCGATCTCGCAGTTACTGCTGCGCGACAAGTGCAGGCTGCCGCTGAAGACGCTGCGCCTGCTTCTTTCGCCGCATGCCGAGGAGCTTACGAAGACGCCGGCGATCGGGGCTTCGGGAGCGTCACCTGCGACCCGCGCGGCGCTTGAGGCCATGGCCCTCGATTGGCGCACCGATGCGGAGAAGGAAAAGGACAGCATTACCGTCTTCTACTTCGCGGGTCATGGATTGCAACGCGGACCCGAAGACGGCGTCGGACTGCTCGAAGACTTCAGGCCCGACAACGGTCCTCCGCTCGCGAAGAGCTTCGAGGTCGGCGACATCAAGAACGGCATGGCGCCGTCCGACACGCGCCCCAACATCGCGATGACGCAGTTCTACTTCATGGACGCCTGTCTCACGCGTCCGGAAACGCAGAAGAAATTCGTCGGCGTGCAGGTTCCCGAAGTCTTCGGAGCCGAGTTGAGCAGCATCGAATATCGTTCCGCGCCGCTGATGTTCAGCACCGTCGGCGGCGCGATCGCGCTCGGACGCGAAGGGCAGCCGAGCCACTTTGCCGAAGCACTGACGCTCGCATTCGATCGCGCGGCCGAGGACCCCATCGACGATGGGGCAGGCAATACGGTGTGGCCCGTGACGTCGCTTACCGTGAAGAACTACCTCGACTACTACTACGCGAAGCTCAACCTCGGGACGCAGGTCACGCTCAACGGTATCGTCGGAACGCCGGTGCTGCGGAACCTGACCGACCCGCCCAGCGTCGACATGTCGATCGAAGTGCAGCCCGACGCGTTGGGCAACGGGTACAACCTTTGGCTACTGGATGGCAACGACGCGCCGACGCCGCCGTGCACACCTGCCGCCCTGAAGAAGGTCGAAGTCACGATACCGGCGGGGATCTATCGAGTGAAGGTCGATGCTGGGCTGTTGAGGGTGAGTCCGTATCGCTCGCCGCCGAAGTGGGTCACGCAGAAAGTGGCGGGGCCCTGGCGGCACAATCTTCAACCGCTGCTGAACGGATGAAGAGGAGGAGCCATGGTCGATCCCAACGATAACCTGCTGGCTTCGCTGACCGTTCGCCTTCCGTTTTCCGGCTCCTCTGACAATCGCTGGGCCGACGCGTTGCCGGTGGAAATCCGCGATGCGTCGAAGTTTGTCCTGCGCGCCAAGGGCGTATGCAACGACCCGCTAACGGTGCCGGCCGGAAACTACCTGGTGAGCGCCACGCTGCCCGACGGACAGGTCGCGTCGTTCGACGACATCGTGAGACTGGAGCCCGGTGGCCATCGCGAGCTGACGATATCGGCCGAAGGACTGAGCTTGCCGCCGTCGCTCAAGTACAGCCGGACGTTCGGCGAAGAGGTCAGCGACTTCGTGCGCCCGGTCACAGACCTGTTTGCCTCTCGCACGACCACCGTCATGGTGGGCAACTGGATACCGCTCGCGATGGATCCGCCGGCTGCCGCGCAGGTCGATTGGAAGCCCACGGCGAGCACGCATCTCGAAGTCCACTATAGCGACGGCGTGCCGGTTTGGGTCGAGGTCCAGCGCCATGACAACGCGATGTACTTTGCGATTCCGGTCGACGAGCAAGGAAAGACGATCGCGCAATGGTCGATCATCGTGCCGAAGCCCGATCCGAACGACCCGAATCCCGACTCTGCAAACCTGAAGCCCGATTCGATCGACCTCAAGCTCGACTTCGGCGATGGCGACCTCAACTCGTTCTTCGACTACATCCAGAGCGGCCAATCGTTGACGGCGCGATCGATCGGGCGGTCGATTATCGAGAAGTCCGAGCAGTACATGATGGCCAAGCGCCGTTGCCCGCTGCTCGCAGCGCTGGGCGCGTATGTCCTGCTGCGCGCCAGCGAGCTCGACGGCATGGATGAGTGGACCCGCAATCTCTCGCAGTGGTTCGGGTGGTTGCCGGATGCCGGCGCGATACGCGTCGAGTACCTGGCAAGGCAGAACCGGCACAGCGAGGCGGTCCAGCAACTGCTGCAGATGCCCTCGCGGGGTGTGCCGTGGTTCCGCTCTGGGATCGGCTATCTCGGGAATCGCGCCAAGGTGTATTCGAGCGTGGCCAATCGCGAGACTTCACGCCTCGCCGTCAGCATCGACGACGCACGGAAGCTTAACGATCTGTCGCGGTTCTTCAGCCAGCTCGCCGCGGCGCTCGACGTGACGCGCGCGACGACCGTGCTTCGCGGCATGCCCAAGCTGGCGCATGACGTAGCGGCTGCGGCTGGTCCCGATCTCGCTTTCACAGCGGCGCCACCGTGATCTCGACGTCGTGCGATCGATCGCGATTCCATGGATATGACGCGGTCGTTAGGAAATCGCCGGGAGCCAGGCAGTCATGCGCGAATTGATGGATCTCCGCCGAGAGGACGTAAGTCGAGTGCTTCAACTTCGTCTCGTCGAACCTCAGCGTGAAGGACACCGTCTCGCGCATGCCGTCGAGCGAGCGGATTCTCGTTTCGGCGACGCGAATGGCCCGTGCATCGAGCATGAGGACGTCATCGAGGCCAACGATCAACTCGGCATCGTGAAGACGTCGAGGGCCAGGCAAGCGGACACTGCCGGGAATCGTGATCGTAGCCATCCTGAAATTGCGCTCAGGGTGCATGCATGAGCGATGTCGAAATCGTAGCGCAAAGGTCAGGCCTGGAATGCAACACCAATGAGCGCATGAGCAGCCGGCAACTACGATGAGCGACACAGGGCGATTTCACACGCGCCAATACGCGTGGCACCCGCGCGGCGTCGAATTCGACGCCGCGGCCGAGACGCCGCTGGTGCTGCCGCCAGGTGTGGCTCCATCGTTTCATCCTCGGGCGCAATGTGAAGCCCGTGGCGCTGAACCTATGCCAACGGGGCCTTCATGGCGCTGGTCCAGAACAGGGATGCGCTGCCCGCGCGCAAGATCTGGGAGAACGTGTTCCATGACGCGCCGGTGGGAACCACGGACATCACGCCGCCGCAAGATGCGCTGGCGCATGCCCGGCGGAACTCGGCTCCTTCCCTAAGGGCTACGAGCTCCAGCGGACCGCGATGGTCGACCTGGCCACCCAGCAGCCTCGCGCTTTCCTGAACGTGGTGCGCGGCAATCGTGAACACCCGGCTGGCGTCGACCTGCCCTCACTCGAGCCGCTGCTGAGCTGCTGATGAAGCTCAGCCTGTTCAATTCCCATTCGGAAACGCCATCGGCCTACACGAGCGAGATAGAGGGGCTCTCGGCGCAGATCGAAAAATTCTCGCAGGGTCTGCTTTAGCGGCAGTGGCCCGGCACGCCACCCTACAGTGGCATCACGGCCCCGGTTTGCGGTTGTATATCTTGTCGTGGAGCCGCTTCAACTCCTGCTCCAGCGTGGGGGGCACGGCCCCGGCCGACGGGTCCTGCGCCGGTAGAGGCTGGTCGGGATCCATGGTGAAGCGCCTGGCGAGCAGCTCCTCGTAGTCCTGCAGATCCACGGCATCCGCCGCCGGATTGGCGGTCAGGATGTCCTTCTTGTCGTCGGGCTTGAGTGGTTGCATGGCGACCTCATCGAGCAATTTTGGCGAGCAGCCGGTCGCGCACAAAGGTGCGCGTCACTCTGTCGTTCTGGCAGACCTCCGGCACCCCGGCTGGCGCCAGCCAGTAATTGTCCATGATCGCCGGATTGCTGGGGTCATGCAACTCGCAGTGGAAGGAACGCCAGGTCGGCGGATAGCCCAGCGGCCCACGGGTCAAATCAGACAGGAACCCGGTAGCGTTCACTGTGCAGAACTTGGGCTGAACGGGCGGTCCGTTCTTGTTGTTCAAGTCCGGCGGAGAGTCGACATAAAGGTCCACCAGCTTGCCGTTCGTATAGCTGGACACGGCGTGCTGAAATTCATGCGGCGCGGTGAGGGAGGTAGCCGTGTGGTGCATCGCGACCGTGCCGGGAGTCAAGTAGAAATGCCGGTGGCTCAGGGTGGCACCATCCAACGTGAACGCGACGCCCGGCCCGCCGTCGTCGTCGGTGGTGAACCATGCGCTGGCGCGCTGATGGCTCGCAGACGCCGAAATTGCATAGACCACATCCGCGATGATGTTCTGGCTGATCAGGAAATCGCGTATCGGGTTGCGCCGCGCCACCAGCAGATTGCTGACACCGTCCTGCGCCGCGAAGGCGTGGGCATCGTCAACCGGCAACCCTGTGGCGAACAGCGACAGCAGGCGGATGTGAGGCGATATCGCAGGGTCTCCAAGAATCAATTCGGACTGACTGGGAAGACCCGTGAAGAGCGATCGCTCGATGTAGCGGACGCAGTTGTCAAAATTGACCTGTTGCGCCGCCGTGGCAATCGGGTCCGCCACGAAGGTGTTCGAGTTCCAGGGCGCCTCCAGCGCCGGATTAGCGACCACCAGAATGGTGAACGGATTCGATTTGCCGGGGGTGCCCGCGCGGATGACGGTCGGGGCTGGAATCGTGGCCATGCGCAAGTCCTTTGCGGAGGGTGATGGATTGTCGCGGGAGGGACTCAACGGGCAAGACCAATCGGCCTCAAGGCAGGGTGCGGGCTGTCGTGGTCTTGACCGTGTCGCGGATGCGGTCCAGGCTGAACTGCCCGAAGAATCCCCACACGAACGCAGCAAAGAAGTCAGCTCCACTGCCCATCCACGCGTTGACAAAAATGAGATACCCGGTGAGCGACGTGAGCGCGGCGGTGAAGAACCAAATGCTCCAGTTGACCTTGGCCGACTCCTTGGCCAACTTCACCAGGTCGGGGGTTTGCATCAAGTTGCCGGCGTAGGTCTGTGCAGTGACGACATCGCCGCCACCCAGATCGGCCATGATGGTCAGGAAGCCCGCCTGACTGGGTGTGATCTCGGCACCGTTGCTGTTTTCGTTCGCAATTGACGCCTTTGCCGCGCCGTCACACTTCCAGACGACTGGCCTAGGGGGCGCGCCGCCGGGCCAGTCGAGTTTCACGGTAGTCATGCGATCCAGGGGCAGCAGCGCCGGCACCAAAATTCTGCATATGAGCTTGGGAGGTGCCGCCGCGGGCAGAGCAGGGGGCGTGGTGCGGGCGATCGGCGTAGGCAGCGGACCCGGGGCGGCCGGAGGCATGGCGGCTGGAGGAGCAATCACCGCAGCGGCCCCCGGAAAGTTTCCGGTTTCAAGGCAATGCCGGAGCCCAGCATCACCCGGCATTTCAAGCTGCATCCGAGCCTCGACGTCGCGCCGGACGGCGGTCAGCCTTTGCAGCGTGTTCAACGGCTCCGCATCGGATGCGGTTTGTCGAAGCACCTCAGCGGCCAACGCGGACAGCGCCAACGCCACCGCTGGCTTGGCGGCCTGGAGCGCCACTGCGGCCGCGCGGAATGCCTCGGCAATCGCCCGCGGAGCGGTGAACGCCGTGAGCGTTCGCACCGCGATGGCCACCTTGTCGCATTCAGAGACGAACTGCCCCGCGGTTGCCTGATAGGCCGCCGTGACCAGGGTCAGGATGCGCCCGCGCTCCTGCTCGAGTGCCTGAGCCGGGGCGCTCCATTCGCCCAGCTCGTGAAGCGACTCATACAAATCCAGAAGCCAGGGCTGCAGCGCGGCGGCCAGGGACGGCGCCAGGGTTGACCGGAAGGCATCGAGCCGCCGTTGCGCGTCGATGACGTCACCCGCCGCCGCGGCCGCGTCGATGTCAACGAGCTGCCCTGCCAGCGCCTCCAGTTTCTCGCGCACCATCGCGTCCGGCGCCACATGGCCTGGCGCCAGCTGCTCGTGCACCTGCAAAAGCGCGAGACGCAGTGCCTCCGCCGCTTTGCCCGCCTCCAGTTCGATCGCATCGGCGCCACCAGCGCTCTTGGTCAGCGCAGCCTGCACCTCCGCCGGAGTTCGGGCGTCGCGAATGTCGGATTCCAACGCAGCCACCAGTGCGATGAACCGCTGCTGCACAGTCGGATCCTTTTGCTGCGCGGCACGTCTTCCGAGCGCCCCTGCCGCGCGATAGGCCTCGAGCCGAGCCGTGTCCAGGGCGGCCCGCCCGGCGAGTCGAACGTTGACTACCCAGCCGATAACGACGCCAACAAGGATCGTGATGAACAGATAGACCGGAAGGAAAGCCACCTTGAATGTCACGTCGATCGCCTGGCTCTGTTTTAGCGCGGGCGAATGCACCGTCAGACGCGTCGTGTAGGTTCCGACGGAAGGCTCGCTCGAGACCCGCAACTTCAGGTCCGTCCCTTGACCGGCCACGACGATGGACGAACTGAGAGCGGGATTCAGCACGGTGTCGACCAGTTCGCCGGCGGCGTTCTTCAGCTGACCACCACTTACGGAGAGGCCTTCAATGGCCGCCGCACCGGATGTCTCGCGCAGCCGTATCGACGGAACGTAGGGCAGACCGCCCGCGACTGGAAGGTCCGTCCGCAGCACGACGGATGCGGGCAGGTCCAGGACCGGCTCCGCGGCGCGGACGACACGGATATCCAAGTTGTCCTGCGTGCCGTCGGCGAACACCACGGTCAGCGGCACCACAAAACGGCCTGCGGCCGGACAAGTGCCGGAGACCGCCCCCATCACCTGGTACTCGGTGATCGCAGGCATTGAAGGCTGGGGCACCTGCCAGGTGATGGACCAGGCGACCGCGGTGGCGGAGCCCGCCTCTTTGCGGATGTTGTTGGTCCTGACGGCCTGCGGCACCTTTCCCGCCACCCTGAACCGCAGTGTCAACGCCTGGTTGGTGCAGTCGACAACAAAGAGTTCGGTTCCCGAAACCGTGGCCACCTGCCCGGCCGGCGACAGCTTCGCGCACAGCAGCAGCGACAGAAACAGAAGCGCCTTGCTTTTACGCTGCATGATTGCAGGGCCTCAACGGCTGCGCATCCGCCTCAGCCAGTGCGTGGTGGTGCTGGCCATCGTACGCTCCATGGTTTGTGCCCGGGACGGCATCGGCGCCGCAGCAGCGTCGGCGGCGGCTCCCGCAGCAGCGGGCGGCGTTGCAAGCTCGTTCAGTGCGCTTACTAAGCCGATGACCGCTTCGAGCTTGCCTTCGGCGAGGATGTGGTCCGCCAACACCTGCGCCAATGCACGGGCGTTCTGCATGGCCGCATCGACAGTCGCCTGGTCGGGCGGGGTCGGCAGAAAGAACCGGGCCATGAACCGGTTGTGTGCGTCCACCAGCGCGAGCAGCTGCGGCCCCAGGTCACCGGCCAATGCAACCGCGTCGGCCTGCTGTTGAAGGCTCAAGGACGGGTTGCCGGACAGCTCCCTGGCCTGGTCGATGGCCCGACTCAAGGCTTCCTTCGCCTGGCCGAAGCTGACCACGTATTCGTCGACTCTGACGTCATCACTCATCGTGCACCTCGCTCGTTGCCGTTCTACGGATGGTTCGGTTTGGCCCCTGTGGCGCTATGGAGCAGCTGCCGCCTTCTTCAACTTGTCCCGGTTTTCCTTGGTGGCCGCAGCCACCGCCTTCCAGGCTTCGAGCGCCTCCTCGAATTGAGCCTTCGCCGGCCGGTCCTGCCCCAGCAACACCACGGCGTTGACGGCGTTCGACAGCTTGGCGCCGACAGCGGGCAAAGGCTTCAACAAGGCGGCCGTGTCCGCGTCGATCTGGGCCTGCTCTGCCCGCAAAACCTCGTCGTCCGCCAGCAGACTGTCCGAGACTGCCTTCATCTGCATGTACAGGTCCAGCCTCTTCGTATTCCCGGCGGCTCCATCGAAGCGCACATGCTGATTGAGCCATGTGCGCGACACCTCATCATTCATCCTGAGGCTGGCCACCGTGGCCGCTGTGTTGGCGTCACCGATTTGGACCGCGGTTCGGAACTTCTCCACCTCGGGGGCCACCTGCCTCATCAGCGCGGCGGTTCCCGCCGCGGAGTCCTTGACCGCTGGCGGCGTGCTGGTGCAGCCCGAGCCCAGGCAGCTCGCGAGCAACATCGATGTCAGTGCATGAGTGAATTTCATTGGTGGTTCGTCCCGTATCCAATCCACAGAAGCAGCAGCGCGTTGACGCCGCGTGAGATGGTCTCTTCCTTGACACCTGAGGCAGCCCAATCCGCCAGCAGGCCCACGTTGGTCCGTATCAGGATGTCCCACTGAGCCAGACTGTTCTCTGCGAGGTCCAGCTGCCGCGCAGTCACCAAGGCGCGCTGGCGCTGCTTCGTGCCCTCGTACTGCCCTTGGAGGTATCCCACCGCGTAGCCATAGTGCGCGACACCTTCCATCACGCGCGCCTTGTTGTTCGCAGATGCAGGAGGCGAGCCCAGGAACATGTCCTCGAGCGCGCCATCCCCCATCGACACGCCACTGAGCGCCCCGATCGCCTTCTTGTAGTGCTCCGCCTGCTTCTCGGTCAACGTCGCTCGCGTGCGCAGCAGTTCGACTTCAGCCCCATCCATGTCGATCAAGCGACCGAGCGCTTGCTGCTGGAGTCGCTCCACTTCCTGCTGAGCCAGCAGCGGGCGCCCCAGTACTTCATCGGTATTGGCCTTGGCCGTGGCCCACGCGTCTGCCGTATCGGCCAGCCGCTGCAGGGCGCGCCCAGCACGGTCCTTGCCGGTTTCGCCGGCGGCACCGGCAGCCTTGGGCGACAGCAGCGCATCCAGGCTCTCGTCGATGGCGCTCAGCCGTTCTTCCGACAAGAGCTTGAGCGTGTACTTGTCATCCAGTCCTTTTAGCTTGGCCACGGCGCACTTCAGACGCTCGATGGCGCCGGCCAACTTCGTGCGCGTGGGTCCCGCCGGAACCGCGGAAGCCGCCGAGGCCGGTGACGTGGCCGCGGATGCTGCGGCGGCTGGAGCCGCAGCCTTGTCGGCGGCGCATCCGGCATCTTGCTTGGGGGCCGGCTCCGCCTCCTTGCCTTCGGGCGAACTCGCCATCTTCTTGTAGGTCGCCGAAGCCACCCGAACGTCATTTCGTTCGTTCACGTGAGCCGAGCGGGCTGCTTCCCTTGCCGCGACAAACGCATAAAGGGTCTCCAGTTCGGCCTGCAGCCTCGGCATCGACTTCAGGCAGGTCGACAGCGCGGCACCTGCCAGGTTCGTGCACTTGAACAGCTTGCGCACGGCCTCGGGGTCACTCTTGTCCTTCTCTGGAACGCTGTCCGCCGAAGCTTCGCAAGCCGTCTTGAGCAACGCCAGACCGCCCTTCACGATTGCGTTGTAGGGAGAGGGCATGTCCTTGCCCATCTCGGCCGAATTGCCGCTCAAAACGTCAGTACATGACGGCGCTTCCAAGCCGATCCGCTTGAACTCGTCCTCTCCGGTCTGGTACTGACGCTTGGCGCGCATCTCTCTCG
The DNA here is from genome assembly GCF_006519715.1 of Ideonella azotifigens. Classification (GTDB taxonomy): domain Bacteria; phylum Pseudomonadota; class Gammaproteobacteria; order Burkholderiales; family Burkholderiaceae_C; genus Ideonella; species Ideonella azotifigens. The sequence continues at coordinate 5,596 of NZ_VIDT01000028.1, read as the reverse complement.
CGCGTGCAAGCACGAGACCGTCATAGAACGTCCCGTCGCCAGCGGTTTCCTTGAAGCCGGCGGCCACCCTTGCCTTCAATCCGGGCGCCTGTTTGGCCGGCTCAGGTTCGACCTCACCCACGACCAGGCCGTACAACTTCACGTCGCGGCTCAGCAGCGGCTGGCTCTCGAGGTACGCGACCTCGGCCTTCAGCAGTGCGGCAGAGCGCTCCCTCTCTGCCTGGACCAACTCGGCCAGGTTGACGTCGGTCCAGGCCTTCTGGGCCTTCTTGCCTTGCTCGTCCAGGGAGGAACTGTACAGGCGCAGGTCTGCGCAGCCTCCCAGCGCCATGGCGGCAAGTACCACCAGCAACCCCGCCCAGCAAACCCTACTGCGTTTGACCATTGAACCACCCTTGTTCTTCGTTGGCGGGCGCGGCCGTCGCGAAGGGGGCCAGAACCTGCAGGGTTGAAAGTCTGGCAATTGAGCGATAGGCTGGCATCCGCAATAGAGATGACAGCGGGCGCTCCGTTGAATTGCCCCGGGTTCCGTGGAGACCGACGGTCGGATGGAGCAACCCATCGCTCGCTTTGAATGCCCGCTTTCCGACGCCGAGATTGAAGGATCGAAGGACCGCAACGGGTCGAGACCGCCAGTTCGCGGACCTTCGAAGCTGCCGCTGACCCGAAGGTCGTCGCGCGCCTTGACGGCCCCCAGTCGCCATTTCCGCTGAAGGGCTAGTCTTGGAAGTGCAGCGGCCATTCCACGGTCAATCGGTCGAATGACAGCGGCTCCAGGCAGCGGTCGTTGGCCCGCAGAAATCGAACGACTGCAGCCGAGCCTTATGGCAGCTGCCTACGAAAACAGAGGCGCCATAATTTTGACTACTGGGTTACCGAAAGCCCATCCCAGGCCTGCGGGTCACCCTCGTAGAAGAGGACTTCAGGGAAGTCTCGCACGACCCATTCCCTCACTTCCACGCTAATGGTCGCTAGCCAGCTGAGTGCCGCACGACGGGATGGGATAAGCACAGGCGCGCCGTAAAGGCTAGCGGCGAAGAGTCCCTGCAAGCGGAGCAAGGGAACGCCAAGCTCCAATTGCCGGGCGACCCAATGTGCCGCGAGGTACTCTCGGATGGAGCGGTGATGAAATTTGACCCGGCCAAAGCTTGCTTCGTCAAAGACCGCGGTCGCCAGGAGGCGGCGAACCTCGGTTGGGCCCCAGTCTGTCAAGATGGTGTGCGGAGCGAGCTCACCAGCGGCCGGAACAACGCCCGGTTCTAGGACGAAGAACGCGGAACTTCCGAACTCTGCGGCCGCGGCGAGAGCAACAGCTCCCGTCCGGAGTAGGTCAACTGACAAGACCTCGCCTGCAGCTTCGTAGCTGTCATTGAATTCCCGAAGGCGGTTTGTGACGTTGACCTCGATGAGGTCGCGGTAGGAGCCAAGCGTCTTTCGCTGATTCCAAAGGCCAACCATCCACTGAAGGTCCAGTGGACGGGTCGCCATGAACTCATAGTCACCATCTTCGACCGCGGACCAGAACAGTTCCACGTCCTGGAGCGCGAACGCCTCGGCACAACGCCGTGCCTCGGTGTTCGACAGGGGGTCTAGCGCGACCACAAGGGCTTCGACTCTTGCGGCGTCGCCATCCGTCGGAAGCGAAACGGGCGAAGTCTCGTCTAACGAGAGTGGCCTTTCGGAGGCCGCCTTGGCGCCGAGTGCCCGTTGAATGGGCATTGCCAGCCGGCCATCGACCGCAGCTCGGACGCTGGCAGTTGACCAATCCGTAATCCGAGAGGATATGGCGACGCGAACCCGCCAAAGGTGAGGGCCAAGAGCTCGTGGAACCACCGTCAGCGCGCGTTCGAAGTCCGCATGCGACGTCAGTCTGGCCTCGTCAACGGCGTCAAGGAAGAAATAGCCTAGAGCTGTGGACGCCGCCCAAGCTGCGTAGGCGTCGTCACACCCGGTCAGGGCAAGCGTCCAAGAGTCGGAATCTTGCAGCTGATTCAGAGGGAGAAAGAACGCCGCCTTTCCCTCCGCTGTCAGACGCGCGACTTCGTGCTTGAACTCGATGGTCTTGCCGATTCCGGCCTCGCCGACAACGACAACGTGCGGCTTCTCGTGCAGGTCGCTCCACGCGTGGCCGACCAGCGCGCAGCAGCGCTAGCGAACTGGTTCTTCTTGCGACATGTTCTTCCTGGCAGCCCATCCACTGCGACGGCGGAAACTGTTCTTGCCAATCTCGGCCTCATGGAAACCGCCGAGGCTGGCGTGGCGCAGATGGCGCTTGTGCTGTCCGACAAGGTCGCGTTGACGAATGCTTGGTTTGGCGTCGCAGGTATTGATCGAGGGCCGGCCGACTTCGAATACATCGACTCTCGCGCAGGAACCACCCGACGGATTCCGATGGTCCCTCCTGCCGGTTGAGGTACGGGGGTTTGGAACTCGAATGAGGATTCCGTCGGCCTGGCACATCCGCGGTCGGCGCAAGGGGCCCGCCGCGAAAGCCTTGTAGTGGGCAATCTATCGGGGGATGCTGTCTGGGCGGAGTGCGCTACTCCGGCGAAGTCGACTGCTTTTCGGCGATCAATCTGGGGAGCAAAGGTCGCCTCCGAGTCGATACCGCCAGTTCACGGTCCTTCGAAGCTGCCGCTGACCCGAACGTCGTCGCGGGCCTTGACGGCCCCGGTCGCCAGTTCCGCTGAAGGGCAGGTCTTGGAAGTGCAGCGGCCATTCCACAATCAATCGGTCGAATGACAGCTACTCCAGGCAGCGGTCGCCGGACCGCGGAAACCGAGCGACTGCAGCCAGCCTCAAGCGGTCAGCGGCGGTGAGCGGAAGATTTCATCTTCAGTGAAACGAACTTCGGAAAGTTCAATGTTCAGTGAGACGGCAGTTCAAGGTGCCGTGATGTGCTCGCTGCCATGGCCTTGATCCGCTGGGTCGGTCATTTTTGGCTTGAGTGAGAAGCGACTGCCGGCAGGCGCATCACTCGGACGCGCCGAAGCGCCAGCGGCCCCCGATCCACAGCGCGCGCGGCGCACCGGGTGCGGAGAACTGCTCGTTGCGCCACTCGGCGGGCGCCAGCAGGTTGCCGCGCGAATCGAAGGCGCTCTCCGCCAACAAGCCGCCGCTCGAATGGCGCCGGTCGAACACGTTCGAGACCTTCGCGAACAGCTCCCAGCCAGCGCCGAACTGCCAGCTCGTCGTCAGGTTCACGAGTGCGAAGCCGCCGACCTTGCCGGCGCCGAAGAAGTCGACGCCGTCTGGCTGGTGGGCATTGTTCTCGTTGCCGCGCACGAACTGGCTGGAATACGCGGCGAGCTGCGCGCCGACACGCCAGTCCGGCAGCAGGGGCGCGTCGATGGTGAGCTTCAGGCTGTGCGCCGGCAGGCCCGGCAACCGGTTGCCGGGGCGCACCTCGATCTCGTCGGCGCCAGCACAGGCCGTGCTCGTGCCCGCGCTGCTGTTGGCAGCCGCAAGAATGCAGGCAGACGACTCGAAGGTCGCCCGCAAATGGCTGTAAGACAGGCGCCAGTCGACCGCCGACGTGTGCTGCGACACGCCGAGCTCCACGCCCTGCCGCTGCGTGCGGCCAAAGTTCGTGAAGTAGCCCGCGGAGCGGCCGTTGCTGATGAACAGCAGGTCGTCGCGGTTCTCGGTGCGGAACACCGACGCATTCCAGCGCATGTCGGTGCCGATGCTGCCACGCAGCCCGGCCTCCAGCGTGCGCGCCACGACCTGCTTCAGCGGCGGGTCGCCCTGCAGCGCATTCGGCAGCACACAGGCGTTGTCCGGGTCCGAGCAGCCGAGCTCGATCGGGCTGGGCGCACGGTTGCCCTGGCTGAAGCCGCCGAAGGCGGTCAGTGCCGGCGTGAGACGCCAGGTCAGCCCGGCCGCCGGATTGAACTTCTTGAACCGGCCTTCGCCGTCCAGTGTGGTGTCCAGGCCCAGGGTGCTGCGGCCGAGGTCGTCGGTGCGCACCCGCGTGTCGTTGTAGCGACCCGAGAGCGTGAGGTTCAGCCCCGGCGCGAGGGTCACGATGTCGGACATGAAGACGCTCGCGGTGCGGCTGGTGCCGGCGATCAGTGCGTTGGTCTCGGCGTCCTCCGTCACGACCACGGCGCGGGTCGCGTCCAGCACGCCTTCGGCCTCGCTCTGTTCGAAGTCGTTGCGCGCGCGGTCATACGACAGGCCGACGCTGAGCCGGTGCGCGCCGGCAGTCTTGCTCAGCTGCAGCGCGAGACCCTCGCTGCGTTCCTTGGTGCGGGTGCGGTTCTCGACGCCCGATTCGGGCGTGTCTGGCGGGTCGTAGTCGTCGTTCAGGTCGCCGTTGACGGTGGAGGCGCGCACGCGGCGGGCGTAGACGGTGCTGGCCAGCTCGAACCCGTTGCCGAACTGGCGTGTCGCGTTCAGCGACAGCATCGTCACCCGGTTGCGGGTCTGGTCAGGGCGGGTGTAGATCTGTGCGCGGTCCTGCGCCAGCATGGACTCCGGCAGCAGGCCATTGCCAATGAGCCGGCTCTGGCCGTGCAGCAGGCTCAGGTCCCATGAGTAGTCCGGTGCATGTTCGCCACCCTTCACGAACAACTGGCGCACGCGGGACGGGGAGTGCGCGCGCCAGCCGTCTTCGTCGAAGCTGCCCAGCGCGGCGAACAGGTGGCCGTGCTCGCCCAGCTTTTTGCCATAACTGAACTCGGTGCTGACCCGCCCGAACGAGCCGCCGCGCACTTCCAGCTCGCCGCCGGGATGGGTGTCGCCGCTCTTGGTCTGCAGCACCAATGCGCCGCCCAGCGTATTCAGACCGAACAGCGGATTCGAGCCGGGCAGCAAGGCCACGTTGGCCAACGCGCCGCTCGGGATCATGTCCCAGTTGACGACATCGCCGAAGGGCTCGTTGACGCGCACGCCGTCGAGGTAGACCGAGAGGCCCTGCGGCGTGCCGAGCAAGGGGCTGGCGGTGAAGCCGCGGTAGTTCACGTCCATCTGGAACGGGTTGCCCTGGGTCTCGTTGATGTTGACGCTGGCCAGTTGGCTGGCCATGAACTCGGGCAGGTTCAGGCTCTGCAGCTGACGCAGCCGTTGGCCGTCGGCCGTCTGCACGTTCGACGGAATCTGGTCCTTGGGCACGCCGGTGCCGGGCAGTGGCGTCGTGCCGACGACCTCGACCGTCTGCAGCGTCGTGGCAGGCGAGGTCTGCGCATGCAAGGCCGGGCCGCAGGCGATCAGCGCGGCCAGGGCCAGAGGACGGTGGTGCGCGCGGCACGGCAGGTACTGCATCGGGGTCTCCGGAGCTTGTTGTTTGCACCGACCGTATCAAGAGGCTGGCGGCCGCGACAGGGAAAACTTCCCGGGCTGCGCCGCCGTGGCGCGCGAACCTCACTTAGACCAGCGCGCTGCCGATCACGCGATGGCGGATCGCCAGATGGGCCAGCGCGGCCGAGGTCGTGACCCCGAGCTTTTCCTTGATGACGGTCTGGTGGTTGGAAACCGTCTTCGGGCTCAGCTTCAGCGCCTGCGCACATTCGGCCGGCGAATGGCCCAGCGCGAGCATGCGAAAGATCTCGAACTCGCGCAGGCTCAGCTCGGCGAGCCGCTCGGCCTCGTGCGC
>NZ_VIDT01000279.1 GCF_006519715.1 Ideonella azotifigens | reverse complement strand
GACCACCGGGCGCGGCGCCAGGATGGCCGCCGGCTCAGCGGTAGCTGATGCGAGGGTCGAGCCAGCCATACAGCAGATCCGCGACAAGGTTGAACAAGATCACCAGGCAGGCCAGCACGAAGGTGACTGCCATGATGACCGGCGTGTCGTTGCGCAGGATGGCGTCGATCAGCAGCGAGCCGATGCCGGGAATGCGAAAAATCTGCTCGGTGACGATGGCCCCGCCGAACACCTGCGGCATCGACAGCGCGACCAGCGTGACCACCGGGATCAGCGCATTGCGCGCCACATGGCGCAGCACCACCATGCGCTCAGGCAGGCCCTTGCTGCGCGCGGTGGTCACGTAGTCCAGCCGGATCACGTCCAGCGCCGCCGAGCGCACATAGCGCGTCCAGCCCGCCGCCTGGAACAGGCCCAGCACCAGCACCGGCATCAGCGTCTGCCGCAGTTGCTCCCACCACCAGGCCCAGCCGGTGGCGGGGATGTCGGCGCGGTAGACAAACGGCAGCCAGTCCAGCTTGATCGAGAACAGCAGGATCAGCAGCAGGCCGGTGAAGAAGGTCGGCAGCGAGAAGCCCATGAAAGCCAGCGTGTTGGCCAGCTTGTCGAACCAGGAATAAGGCCGCGTGGCGGCCATGATGCCGACCGGCAGCGCCACCGCCAGCGCCAGCAGCTGCGAGGCGCCGATCACCGCCAGCGTCACCGGCACACGCTGCCAGATCAGCGTGTCCACGTCCACGCGGCTGATGAACGAGAAGCCCCAGTCACCATGCAGCATCGCCCACAGCCAATGGCCGTAGCGCTGCCACACCGGATCGTTCAGCCCCAGGCTTTGGCGCAAGGCCTCGCGCACCTCGGGCGGCACGTTGGGATTGGTGGCCATCTCCGAAAACGGATCGCCCGGCGCCAGCGCCAGCACGGCGAACAGCACCACGCTGATGCCCAGCAAACTGGGCACCGCGAGCAGCAAACGACGGAGAAGGTACGGCCCCACGAACTTCAGGGAATCACGTTTCGCGATACCAGTCGGCCAGGCTGGCCATGTCCACGTCCCAGCCGTTCAGCGGCGCCACCATCTTGTTGCCCAGCCCGCTGACGGCCTGGCGGAACAGCAGCGGCACGACATAGCCGTCGCCACAGGCCAGGTCGTTCATGCGGATGAACAAGGCGGCACACTTGACCGGGTCCAGCTCGGTTTCCGAGGCCCGGTAGGCCTTGTCGAATTCGTCGCTGCGCCAGCGGCTCAGGTTCTGGCCCAGCCACTTGTTGCCCTTGGCCGCGATCTCCCACGAGACAAAACGTTGCATGTGCCGGTCCGGGTACGGCCGCCCCTGGCTGACCAGGTACATCTGCATGTCGGCGTAGAACTTGCCGTAGGTGTCCGGGTTGGCCACGTCCGACGAGAAGAACACGCTGGCCACGACCGACTTCAGCTCCAGCTCGATGCCAGCCTTCTGGCAGGCCTGCTTGATGATGGCCTGCACCTTCTGCCGCGGTGCGTTGATGGAAGTCTGGAACACGAACCTCAGCTTCTTGCCACCCTTCTCGCGAATGCCGTCCGCACCCCGCTTGTAGCCGGCGGCGTCGAGCACGGCGTTGGCCTTGTCGATGTTGAACTCGGGCTTCAGGTTGGCGCTGCGGAAACGCGGCGGGTTGTTGACGAAGTTCGGCGTGGCAATGCCGGCGCGGCCGAAGATGAAGTTCTGGATGCCCTGGCGGTCGATCAGCAGGCCCATGGCCTGGCGCACCGCCGGGTCGCTGAACAGCGGGTGGCGCGACTTGGCGCTGGACCGCTCGCCGTCGATCTCGGCCACCGGGTCGGCGTAGTTCAGGTAGAGCGACTCGGTCGAGCCGCCGGCAGCAAACACCACCCGGCCCTTGCCGCCCGCCTCCAGCCGTTTCAGGATCTCGTCTTCGACCAGCAGGTTCCAGGCGAAGTCGTATTCGCCGGTTTGCAGCACCGCGCGCGCCGCGGAGACGGCGTCGCCGCCGCCCTTGAGCTCCACCGTGTCGAAGAACGGCTTGTTGGGCTGGTGGTAGTTCGGGTTCAGCTCGCCGCGCACCATGTCGCCCGGCCGGAATTCGACGAACTTGTACGGCCCGGTGCCGACCGGCTTCAGGTTGGCCGGCGCCTCGCGCGACTTGGCGCCCATGTAGGGTGCAAACAGGTGCTTGGGCACCAGCTGCACGGTGGCGGTTTCGGGCCAGAACGGCGAGGGTTTGTCGAACACCACCCGCACCGTCAGTGCGTCGACCTTCTCCAGCTTCAGGCCCAGGTAGTAGCCGACGGTGTTGGTGGCGGCGGCCGGGTCGGTGGCGTACTGCCAGTTGAAGACCACGTCGTCGGCGGTGAAGGGCTGGCCATCGTGCCAGGTCACGCCCTTCTTCAGCTTCCAGGTGACGCTCTTGCCATCGGCCGAGATGCCGCCGTTTTCCTTGCTGGGCACCTCCGCCGCCAGCACCGGCACCAGGTTGCCGTCCACGTCGTAGCGGGCCAGCGCCTCGTAGAAGACGTGCGAGCCTTCTTCGTCCTTGGTGCCGGTGGCGAAATGCGGGTTCAGCAGCGTGGGGCCTTGCCACAGCAGCAGTTTCAGCGGGCCGCCGCCACCGCGTTTGGTGGGCTTGTAGGCCGGCTCGGCAGCGCCAGCCAGGCCGGCGCTGCCAAGCAGCACAGCGGCCATCGGCAGCGACAGGCCGAGCCCTGCGGCCTGGGCCAGGAAGCGGCGCCGCGGCAACGCACCGCTGCGCACCTGCTCAAGCCATTCACGCAGTTCGTTTTCTTCTTGCATCGTCGCCTCTGTTGCGAAGGGGTCAGCCGCTGCCGGCACCCAGCTCCGCGGGGCTGGGTTCGGCGCAGTGTAGCCAAGCCCTCCCAGCATGTTCGGCCGTGGGGCCGCCGGTCGCCAAGCGTGAAGCAATGCTCATGCCGCCCCGGGTTAAGCCGGATTGCCTGGCCCAACATTTGCTGGTTGCCATTGCCCGGTTCTGTACCATGGCGCACCGCGCCGACCGGCCAACCGCCGCCGATCAGCGCCTTTCCTTGGCGAACCGCCGTGATCCTGCTTTTTGCCTCGTTGTACGAAAGGTCCGCCATGTTTGCGTCCCGCCGCCTGCCTTCGCGCAGCGCCTGCCTCTTTGCCGCCGCCCTGCTGTGCGGCAGCGCCGCCACCTGGGCCGGCCCCTCGCTGGACCGCATCAAGCTGACAGGCAAGATCGTCATCGCCCACCGCGAGTCTTCGGTGCCGTTTTCGTACGTGCTGCCCGACAAGCAGCCGGTCGGCTATGCGCTGGACCTGTGCAGCCGCCTGTCGGAGGTCATCCGCAAGCGGCTGGGCCTGGCCAAGCTGCAGACCGAGTACCTGCTGGTCACCCCCGCCACCCGCGTGGCAGCCATCACCGATGGCAAGGCCGACATGGAATGCGGCGGCACCACCAACAATGCCGAGCGCCGGCAGAAGGTGGCCTTCACCGTGCCGCACTACATCACCGGCACGCGCTACATGGTGCTGGCCAACAGCAAGATCGACGACCTGAACAACTTCGGCAGCCGCAAGCTGGTTTCGACCGTTGGCACCACCGCGCTGAAGTCCATCACGCAGAACAACAACGAGCGGCTGCTGGGCATCCAGATTCTGGAGGCACCGGACCATGCCAAGGCGGTGCAGATGGTGGAAAGCGGCGAAGCCGACGGCTTCGCGATGGACGACGTGCTGCTGTTCGGCCTGAAGGCCAGCCGGCCAGAACCGGACAAGCTCAAGGTGGTGGGCAAGTTCCTGACCATCGAGCCGCTGGCCATCATGCTGCCCAAGAACGACCCGGAGCTGAAGGCCATCGTCGACGAGGAGATGAAGCGCCTGATCACCTCGCACGAAGCCGACACGATCTACGCCAAGTGGTTCCTGCAACCCATCCCGCCCAAGCAGGTCGCGCTGAACCTGCCAATGAACTACCTCTTGAAGGATTTCTGGAAGTACCCGACGGACTGGGTGCCGTTCTGAGCCTGATGCAGACGCAGAACAAGGAAACGCAGGGCCGCCCCAAGTTTCCTTGACCCCCTCGGGGGGCGGGCTGGGCGCAGCCCAGCCCTGGGGGCACACTCAGTACCCGTAGCAGCTGCGCAGCTGGGCGTAGTCGTAGAAGTGCTGCGTGCCGGGCAGCTTGGCGCCGTCGCAGGCGGCCTTGAAGTCGGTCTCGGCTTCGTTGTAGAGCATCTTCACGATGACCTGGCCGGCCTTGTTGCGGTACAGGTCCCACTGCATGTTGGCCGCCATCGGCGAGACGTCCACGCCGCGCCACGGGTTGCTGGCGTAGCTGTAGGTCTGCGCCAGCGGCACCTGCTGCAGCACGTTCTTCAGGCCCATCGCCGAGGCAAACGGGATCACCGTTTCGGCGTGCGCAAAGCGCAGCTTGGCGGCGTGCGACAGGTCGCCGGCGGCGATGGCATCCGCCTCCTTGAAGAAGTCGTCCACCAGGCCTTGTGCCATCTTCCAGGTGGCACTGCCTTTCTCGCTGAAGCCGGGGCCCTTGTCGTAGAAGTCCGAAGCGTCGTTCAGTTCGGCCACCACCTCGGCCTGGTCCTGCGGCATGTACGGCTTGAAGTTCACGCCGGCCTCGGCCTTCATGGCCGGGGCAATCGAATACAGCTCGTAGAGCAGCGCGGCCGCCGAAGCCAGGCTGTTGATTTTGGTCTTGCCGTCGCCGGTGAGTGTGGACGTGAACTTGCCGTCGTCGCTGGTGAAGCTGTAGGTGCCGGTGTTGGCAAAGCTGTAGCTGCCGTTCTCGATCTTGTCCACGAAGGCCTTGGCGAACAGCCGCTCCAGGATGACGCGGCCGGCCGCCCCCACCGCCGGGTTCGCCTGCAGCGCGGCCTGGCGCGACAGCAGGTCCGCATCGGCGCCCTTGTAGGCCTGGTAGGCCTGGCTGTCCGTGTAGGTGACGAAGTGCGGGTCGGCGGTGTTGGTCACCAGGTCGGTCGCGGCGACCAGCTTGTGGAAGTACAGCGCGAAACGGTCGGTGCCGGCCGGCTCGGCCACCGGCGTGCCCACGTCCGGGTACGGGCCGGGCGCGGCCGGCGTGGTGACCAGCTTGGCCAGACCGGGCTTGGCCGCCAGCAGGCCTTCGGTGAAGTAGTGGCCGCTGTCCACCGCGCGGTCCACGCCGGAGGTGACGACGACGACCTGGCGCGGCGCCGCCACCGAGTTGTTCGCGACCTGCTTCCAGTACGGCTGCAGGCGCGAGACCAGGCGCTGCGCCAGCGCCTTGTGCTCGCTGATGCCCAGCTGCGTCTCGTTGCCGTAGCCCGGCTTGGAGATGCCTTCCACGCCGTAGCCCAACAGGAAGTTGGCCTTCATGATCGTGTACACGTCCGGGCCGAGCGATGCGCCCAGCGGCGTCAACGCGCCATCGGCCTGGGCCTGCAGCCACATGTTGTAGACGGCCAGGTCGTACTTCAGGCTGGACAGGCCGCGCGAACCGTGGCGGGCCAGCATCTCGGTGAACACCGGCTTGAAGCCAGCCGGCGCGGCTTCGTAGGTCGAGGCCTGCTGCTGCGGCTGGTACGGTGTCTTGGTCTGGTACCAGTAGGCCGTCGTGGTGGCTGCCGTGGCGCTGAAGGCCAGCGTGAAGCCGAGGGCCAGGCACAGCGCGCGGGGAATGAAGGAGTGGGTCATCGTGAGAGCCGGTCAGCCGAATAGGCGGCCAGCTTATGAAGCACCGATGACGCGGGCGTGTCAGGCCCGCAAGCTTTACTTCAGGCCACCCGAGAGGAACTGCTTCAGCCGCTCGCTCTGCGGGCGCACCAGCACTTCCTTCGGCCTGCCTTCTTCCTCGATCAGGCCCTGGTGCACAAAGATCGCATGGTTCGCCACTTCACGGGCGAACTCCATCTCGTGCGTGACCACTAGCATGGTGCGGCCCTCTTCGGCCAGGCCGCGCATCACGCGCAGCACCTCGCCGACCAGCTCCGGGTCCAGTGCGGAAGTGGGTTCGTCGAACAGCATGACCTCCGGGTCCATCGCCAACGCGCGGGCAATCGCCACGCGCTGCTGCTCGCCGCCGGAGAGCTGCGCCGGGTAGACGTGCTGGCGGTGCGTGAGCCCCACGCGGGCCAGCAGCGCCTCGCCGCGTTCGGTGGCTTCGGCCTTGGTCTTGCCCAGCACATGGATCGGCGCCTCGATGACGTTTTCCAGCGCGGTGCGGTGCTGCCAGAGGTTGAAGCTCTGGAACACAAACGCCAGCCGCGTGCGCCAGTGCTGCAGCTGCTTCGCATCGGCCGCGCCCAGGCTGCCGTCGTGCTGGCGCTTCAGCTGCAGCACTTCGCCGTTCAAGCTCAGCGTGCCTTCGTGCGGCTGCTCCAGCAGGTTCAGGCAGCGCAGCAGCGTGCTCTTGCCCGAGCCGCTGGAGCCGATGATGGCGACCACGTCACCGCGCTGCGCCTGCAGCGACACGCCGCGCAGCACCTCGCGCTCGCCAAACTTCTTGTGCAGGTTCTGGACCTGCAGACCGCCGGAAACTTGCATGGGATGGATGGCTTTCAGGCGGACAGCAGCTTGCCCTGGCGCAGCGCCTGCTCGCCGGCCACCTTGCCCAGCGTCATGCCGGCAACGGCAAAGCGGCGCAGGTCGCGCGCGAAAAACAGGCCGGTGACGGGGCTGTTCAGCGTGGTGACGGCGCCGCTGATCGGGTCGATCAAATCCACCAGCGGCTCGCCCGCCTGCACCTCGGTGCCCGGCGGC
>NZ_VIDT01000278.1 GCF_006519715.1 Ideonella azotifigens | reverse complement strand
GCCAGGCCCCGCACGCCGCCTTCATGCACCCGACCGACGAGCATCTGCTGCCCTGGTTCGTGGCGGCCGGCGCTGCGGGCGACGCGCCCACCGGCCTGCGCCTGCACGACAGCGTGACCTTCGGCCACATGGGCATGGATGTCTACGCCTTCGGCCCAGAAGCGCCGCGGCTGGCCCAGGCGCTGGACACGGCGAGCGCGCCAGCCTGAGGGGCTGCCGGGGAACAGACGCCCCTGCTCGCGTCTCGCGACTGCCGCCCGATCTGGGATAGATTGGGTGGCCATGCTGCTGTCTGCCGCCAAAACCATCCTGACCACGCCGCGCCTGCTGCTCACCGCGGGTGACCCTGCGCTGGCCGACGCCGTGGCCGAGTTCTACCAACGCAACCGTGCTCACTTCGCGCCTTGGGACCCGCCGACGCCGGAGGTGTTCTTCACCGCCGAAGCACAGGCCGCGCGCATCCAGGAAGGGCTGAGCGCGTTTTCGGCCGGCCAGGGCTTTCGCTACTGGGTGCTGCCGCGCGAGGCGCCAACCCAGGTGATTGGCAGCGTGAATTTCAACCAGGTCGCCCGCGGCGCCTTCCACAGCTGCATGCTGGGTTATGCGCTGGACGAAGCCAGCCAGGGCAGCGGCCTGATGCACGAGGCGCTGCAGGCCGGGCTGGCCGAGATGTTCTCGGCGCGGGTCAACCTGCACCGGGTGCAGGCGGCCGTGCGGCCGGAGAACAAGCCCAGCCTGTCGGTGCTGGCGCGGCTGGGCTTCGAGGTGGAAGGGCTGTCGCGGGACTACCTGTTCATCGACGGCGCCTGGCGCGACCACTTCGTGCATGCACTGCGCAACCCGGCCTTCCAGCGGCCGAGCGACTGGCCCCTGGCCCTGCCTGAATCATCTGCCTGAACGCCGGCTGAATGCCGGCCTGAAACTTGCTCGCCTGCACAGGTCGACCAAGGTGTCGGTGAGTTGAGCCAAAGCTAGAGGAAAATCCCGAGCAAGCCAGAATCCGCGCGTCAGGCTGCCGGCCGTACCATCCGCTGCCTTGACGCCGCCCCGTCCATCCGACGACCCGATCAACTCTCGCGACGGTGACCCCGTCCCCCGGAGACCCCTGCATGCGTGCATCCGCCCCTCAGCTGCTGTCCACCCTCGCCCTGGCCCTGCTCGCCGCCTGCGGCAGCGCCGCCAGCGCCAAGACCCTGGTGTATTGCTCCGAAGGTTCGCCCGAGAACTTCACGCCGGCGCTGAACACCACCGGCACCAGCTTCGACGCGGCCCGACCCGTCTATGACCGGTTGACGCACTTTGCGCGCGGCACCACCACCGTCGAGCCCGGCCTGGCTGAGAGCTGGACCGTGTCGCCCGACGGCAAGGTCTTCACCTTCAAGCTGCGCAAGGGCGTGAAGTTCCACAGCGGCGTCAACGGCTTCACCCCCACGCGCGACTTCAACGCCGATGACGTGCTCTGGAGCTTCGAGCGCCAATGGAAAGCGGACCACCCCTATGCCAAGGTCTCCGGCGGCAAGTACGACTACTTCGCCGACATGGGCCTCAAGGACGACCTGCTCGCGCTGGAAAAGCTGGACGACTACACCGTCAAGATGACGCTGAAAACGGCCAACGTGACCATGCTGGCCAACCTGGCGATGGACTTCGCGGCCATCTACTCGGCCGAATACGCTGACTTCCTGGCCAAGGCCAACAAGAAGGAACAGTTCGACCAGATCCCCGTCGGCACCGGCCCGTTCTCGTTCGTGACCTACCAGAAGGACGCGGTGATCCGCTACAAGGCCAACAAGGCCTACTTCGGCGAGAAGGCTCAGGTGGACGACCTGGTCTACGCCATCACCACCGACCCGACCGCGCGCTACTCCAAGATCAAGGCCGGCGAATGCCACCTGAGCGCCTACCCGCGTCCGGCCGACCTGCCGGAGATGCAGAAGGACGCCACGCTGAACGTCATCAGCCAGCCCGGCCTGAACATCGCCTACTGGGCCTTCAACACCCAGAAGCCGCCACTGGACAAGAAGGAAGTCCGGCAGGCGCTGACGATGGCCATCGACAAGGCAGCGATCCTGAAGGACGTCTACCTCGGTGCCGGCGCACCGGCCGTCAACCTGATCCCGCCGACCATTCCGGCCTACAACGACGCGGTCAAGGACTGGCCGTACGACCCGACCAAGGCCAAGGCGCTGCTGGCCAAGGCCGGCGTGAAGACCCCCATCGAGCTGGACCTCTGGTACATGCCGGTGCAGCGCCCGTACAACCCGAACGCCAAGCGCGTGGCCGAGATGATGCAGGCCGACCTGGCCAAGATCGGCGTGAATGCCAAGCTGGTGACGTTCGAGTGGGGCGAGTACCGCAAGCGCCTGCAGCAGGGCGAGCACCAGACCGGCATGCTGGGCTGGAACGGCGACAACGGCGACCCCGACAATTTCTTCTTCCTGCACGGCTGCGACGCCGCTCGCCCCGGTGGCCAGAACCTCTCCAAGTGGTGCTTCAAGCCCTTCGACGAGAAGCTGCTGAAGGCCCGCGCCACCGCGGACATGAAGGAGCGCACCAAGCTGTACAAGGAAATGCAGGTCATCGAACACGAGGAGGCGCCGGACTTCAAGATCGCCCACTCGGTGGTCTACGAGGTCATGCGCAAGCAGGTCACGGGCTACAAGCAGAGCCCGTTCAACACGCATGAATTCAACGGCGTCTCGCTGAAGTAAAGCGAGCCCGCCTGGCCGGCCGGCGCACCCAGCTCTCAAGAAAACAAAGGACCGTTCCCGAGTTTTCTTGACCCCCTCGGGGGGCCTGACGCGAAGCGGCAGGTCTGGGGGCGCCCAAGTGCCCGGCCGGCGCGCATCGCCGCGCCCACGCAGCGCGGCAGCGCCACGGTTTTACCCACCCCACCGCAGCCCACAATGAACCTCCGTCGTCTTCCTTCCCTGGCGGTCCTGGCCACGCTGTGCCTGGCCGGCATGCTGAGCGCGTGCCACCCGCTGCCCGACACGATCAAGATCGGCGTCGCCCAACCGCTGTCCGGCCCGCTGAAGGACCTGGGGCAGGACATGCTGGACGGCACGAAGATGGCGGTCGAGGAGCTGAACAAGGAAGGCTTCAAGATCGACGGCAAGACGATCAAGCTGGAAGTCGTGGCCGCCGACGACAAGGCCGACGCCGAGGCCGGCAAGCAGGCTGCCAAGACGCTGATCGACGCGGGCGTGGTCGCCGTGATCGGGCACCTGAATTCCGGCGTGAGCATGGCGGCAGCCCCACTGTACGCCGAGAAGATGATCCCGCAGCTGGCCATCTCGACCAAGCCCGAATACACCAAGATGGGCCTGCCGACGACCTTCCGCCTGGTCGCCAGCGACGCGTTGCAGTCCAAGGCCATGGGCTCGTTTGCCGCGCAGCTGCCGGGCCAGCACGTCTACGCGGTGGTTGACGACGCGACGCCTTACGGCAAGGGCCTGGCCGAGTTGGCCCTAGGCCAGTTGAAGACGCGCAACAAGACCGTCGGCCTGACCATGTCGCTGGACGACAAGACCACCGAGTTCGCCAAGCTGGTGGCCGGCATCAAGGACAACAAGGTGGATGTGCTGGTCACCACGCTGGCCGACTTCCAGACCATTGCGCTGGCCGACCAGCTGCTGGCCGCCGGCCTGCACAACATCAGCATCGTCGGTGGCGACACCATCAAGACCGAAGGCCTGCTCAAGATCAACCCCGAGATCGGCAACATCTACGCCACCTCGCCCATCGTCGCGGCCGGCGAATTCCTCGGCGGCAAGATCTTCCTGAACAACTTCCGCACCGAGTTCAAGCACGACCCGGTCTACGCTGCGCACTATGCGTACGACGCCGTGCATGTGCTGATGTCGGCCATCCGCAAGTCGCACAGCGTGGACGGCAAGACCCTGGTCGAAACGCTGAAGACCCTCGACCCGTTGGCCCCGGTGACCAGCAGCATGCGCTTTGGCGCCGACGGCGAACAGCGTTATGGTGCCGTCAGCGTCTACCAGCTGACCCGCGGCAACTGGTTCCTGCTGACACGCAGCGACGTCTGGTAAGACCCAAAAGCAAACGCACGCATGTTCCGTTTTCTCTGGCGCCGCCTGGCGCTCACGGTGCCGACCTTCATCGCCCTGATGTTCGTCACCTTCGTGGCCATCCGGCTGGTGCCGGGCGACCCTGTGGAAGTGCGGGTTGGCGAGCGCGGCATCAGTGCCGAGCGGCTGGCCTTCTTCCGCCATGAGCTGGGGCTGGACCAGCCGATCTGGAAGCAGTTCTGGGACTACTTCGTGCAGCTGCTGCACGGCGACTTCGGCACCTCGCTGGCGACCAACCAGAAGGTGCTGACCGAGTTCCTGGCGCTGTTCCCGGCCACGCTGGAGCTGAGCATCTTCGCGATGCTGTTTGCCGCGCTGATCGGCCTGCCGGCCGGCACCATCGCGGCAGCCAAGCGCGGCACCATCTTCGACCAGACGCTGATGGGCCTGTCGGTCACCGGCTATTCCATGCCCATCTTCTGGTGGGGCTTGCTGCTGATCATGTTCGTCGGCGAGCGCTGGGGCCTGACGCCAGTCTCCGGCCGCATCGACCTGATCAACTTCTACTTCGAGCCGGTCACCGGCTTCATGGTGATCGATGCCTGGCTCTCTGGCCAGCCAGGCGCGGTGCTGGATGCGTTGCACCACCTGGTGCTGCCCGGCATTGTGCTGGGCACGGTGCCGCTGGCCGTCATTGCCCGCATGACGCGCTCTGCGATGCTGGAAGTGCTGAACGAGGACTATGTGCGCACCGCGCGCGCCAAGGGCCTGCCGGCCTGGCGCGTGGTCGGGCTGCATGCGCTGCGCAATGCGCTGATCCCGGTGGTCACCGTCATCGGCCTGCAAGTGGGCGCACTGATGGCCGGCGCGGTGCTGACCGAGACCATCTTCTCGTGGCCCGGCATCGGCAAGTGGCTGATCGAGTCCATCGCCCGCCGCGACTACCCCGCGCTGCAAGGCGGCGTGATGCTGATCTCCGGCGTGGTGATCCTGGTGAACCTTGTGGTCGACCTGACTTACGGCCTGATCAACCCGCGAATTCGTCATGGCTGAAATGGCTGTTTCTCCTGTTGCCAAGACCAGCGCGCCGCCCTCGGCCGCGCGCCAGTTCTGGCTGTCCTTCTCCGAAAACCGCGGCGCGATGCTGGGCCTGGTGATCGTCGTGGTGGTCGTGCTGCTCGCGGTGTTCGCCGAATGGGTGGCGCCCTACGCGCCAGACCAGCAGTTCCGCGAAGCCGTGCGCGCCGCGCCCGCCTGGGCCGAAGGCGGCAGCCGGCAGTTCCTGCTGGGCACCGACAGCCTGGGCCGCGACATGCTCACACGGCTGATCTTCGGCGCGCGCATCTCGCTGTTCATCGGCCTGTCGGTGATGGGCGTTTCGTTTGTCGTCGGCGTGCTGCTGGGCCTGGCCTGTGTCTCGTTCGACGGCAAGCTGGGCCAGACGGTGGACGTGGTCATCACCCGCGTGATGGACCTGATCATGGCGGTGCCCAGCCTGGTGCTGGCCATCCTGGTCGTCGCGGTGCTGGGCCCCAGCCTGATCAACACCATCGTCGCGGTCACCATCGTCTACCTGCCGCGCTACGTGCGGCTGCTGCGCGCCTCGGCACAGACCGAGCTGGGCAAGGACTACGTCACCGCCGCCCGCGTGGCCGGCGTGGGCAAGTGGCGCCTGATGTTCAAGACCGTGCTGCCGAACTGCCTGGCGCCGCTGATCGTGCAGGCCGCGCTCGGCGTGTCGGATGCCATCCTCGAAGCCGCCGCGCTTGGCTTCCTCGGCCTGGGCGCTCAGCCGCCCACCGCAGAGTGGGGCACGATGCTGGCCGACGCGCGCGAATTCATCCGCTCCGAGCCCTGGCTGGTCACGCTGCCCGGCCTGGCGATCCTGATCACCGTGGTCTCGATCAACCTGGCCGGCGACGGCGTGCGCGACGCGCTGGATCCGAAAATGAGGAGATCGTGAGCATGAGCACGACCCCGCTGTTAGACATCCAAGGGCTGACCGTCAGCTTCGCCACCCGCGGCGGCGCCTTCCGCGCGGTCGACGGCGTGAACCTGCAGGTCGCGCCCAACGAGCTGCTGGCCATCGTTGGTGAATCGGGCTCCGGCAAGTCGGTCGCGATGCTGGCCATCATGGGCCTGCTGCCGTGGACGGCCACCATCACCGCTGAGCGCATGGTGTTCGACGGGCAGGACCTGCTCAAGCTCACGCCCAGGCAGCGCCGCACCCTCATCGGCAAGGACGTGGCCATGGTGTTCCAGGAGCCAATGAGCTCGCTGAACCCGTGTTTCACCGTGGGCTGGCAGATCGCCGAAGCGCTGGCCGCGCACACCGAGCTGGACCGCGCCGCGCGCAAGGCCCGCGTGATCGAGCTGTTGGACCTTGTCGGCATCCCCGACCCGCAGCGCCGCGCCCGCGCCTTCCCGCACCAGCTCTCCGGCGGCATGTGCCAGCGCGTGATGATCGCGATGGCGCTGGCCTGCAAGCCGCGCCTGCTGATTGCCGACGAGCCGACCACCGCGCTGGACGTGACCATCCAGGCCCAGATCATGGACCTGCTGCAGCGCCTGCGCCGCGAGACCGGCATGGCCCTGGTGCTGATCACGCACGACCTGGGCGTGGTCGCCGAAGCGGCCGACCGCGTGGTCGTGCAATACGCCGGCCGCCCGGTCGAAACGCAAAACGCCGACGCGCTGTTCCAGGACCCGCACCACCCCT
>NZ_VIDT01000277.1 GCF_006519715.1 Ideonella azotifigens | reverse complement strand
CAGCGGCGGAATCGAGCCCAGCAGGCCCCAGGTGTAGGGGTGCCAGGGCGTGTCGAACAGCTCAGCCGCGCTGCCTTGTTCCACCACCCGGCCGGCATACATCACCATCACCCGGTCGGCTGTTTCGGCCACCACGCCCATGTCGTGCGTGACCAGCAGCACCGCC
Source organism: Ideonella azotifigens (assembly GCF_006519715.1). Lineage (GTDB taxonomy): Bacteria > Pseudomonadota > Gammaproteobacteria > Burkholderiales > Burkholderiaceae_C > Ideonella > Ideonella azotifigens. The sequence goes on along the minus strand of NZ_VIDT01000277.1, from coordinate 6,608 downwards.
GAGCCGAACTGCTCGCGTAGCCGGTGGATCAGGCCCAGGATCTGTGCCTGCACCGTCACGTCCAGCGCGGTGGTGGGCTCGTCGGCGATCAGCACGGCAGGGTTGCAGCTCAAGGCCATGGCGATCACCGCGCGCTGGCGCATGCCGCCGGAAAGCTCGTGCGGGTAGCGCTCGAACTGCTGCGCCGGGCTGGGCATGCCCACGGCGGCCAGCAGCTCGATGGCGCGGGCTCGCGCCGCGGCCTGCGAAAGATCGGTGTGCGCGCGCAGCTGCTCGACGATCTGCCAGCCCACGCGCCAGACCGGCGTCAGCGCGGTCATCGGGTCCTGGAACACGTAGGCGATCTCGCGGCCCCGCACCGACTGCAGCTCGCCTGCGGACAGGCCGATCAGCTCGCGCCCGCGAAAGCGCACCGAACCTTCGATCTCCACGTTCGGGTTGTCGATCAGCCCCAGCAGGCTCATCAGCGTGACCGACTTGCCCGAGCCGGACTCGCCCACCACGCCCAGGATCTCGCCGGCCGAGAGCTCGAAGGAGACGCCGTCCACCGCGCGCACCCGGCCTTGCGCGGACCGGAAGCTCACGCGCAGGTCGCGCACGGACAGCAGCGGTTCAAGGCTGGGCTCAGGCATCGCGCACCCGCGGGTCGATGAAGGCATAGGCCACGTCCACCAGCGCATTGGCCGCGACGACGAAGAAGGAGGCGTACATCACCGTGGCCATGATCACCGGCAGGTCCAGGGTCTGCAGCGAGTCGTAGGTCAGCTTGCCGATGCCGGGCAGGCCGAACACGACCTCGGTCAGCAGCGCGCCGCCGCCCACCAGCGCGCCGAAGTCCAGCCCGAAGAGCGTGACCACGCTGATCAGCGAGGTACGCAGCGCATGTGCCAGCAGCACCCGGCGCGGGCTCAGGCCCTTGGCGCGGGCGGTGCGGATGTAGTCCTCCTGCCCGGCCTCGATCAGCGCCGCGCGCAGCACCCGGCCGTACAAGCCCATGTAGAGCACCGAGAGCGTCAGGCAGGGAAAGACCAGGCACAGCAGCCAGCCCAGCGGGCTTTGGCTGAAGGGCACGTAGCCCAGCGGCGGCACCCAGCTGAACAGCCAGGTGTCATGCCAGCGGCTCTGGGTGACGAGGTTGACCACCGAGCCCAGCCAGTAGACCGGCATGGAGATGCCGACCAGGCCCAGCACCATCAGCAGCTTGTCGGGCCAGCGGCCGCGGTGGGCCGCCGCGACCAGGCCCATCAGCACGCTGCCCAGCAGCCACAGCAGCGCCGCGCCGCCCACCAGCGACAAGGTGACCGGCATGGCCGCCGCGATCTCGGGCAGCACCTGTTCGCCGCGGTTGACGAAGGAGGTCAGCTCGCCGGTGATGAACAGCCGCTTCATCAGCAGCCCGTATTGCACGGCCATGGGCTGGTCGAAGCCGAAGTCGTGCCGCACGGCGGCCAGCGTCTCGGGCGAGGCATTGCGCCCGGCAATGCGCGCCGAGGGGTCGGCGCCCGGCGTGGCGAAGAAGATCGCGAAGGTCAGGATGCTGATGCCCGCCATCACGAACAGCATCTGGCCCAGGCGCCGCAGGATGGCCAGTGTCATGCCCCGCCCCCTTTGACCCTGAAGGTGGCCCGTGGGTCCAGCGCGTCACGCAGCGCGTCGCCCAGCAGGTTCAGCGCCACGACGGTGATCACGATGGCAACGCCGGGCGCCAGCGCCACCATGGGTCGTGTGTAGAGCAGCGAGAGCCCGTCCTGGATGATGGTGCCCCAGCTCGCGTTGGGCGCCTGCACGCCGATGGACAGGAAGGACAGCGCGGACTCGGTCAGCATGTTGAGCGCCATCATCAGCGGCACGAAGACGATCAGCGTGGTGGCCACATTGGGCAGGATGTCCACCCGCAGGATGCGGTGCGTGGGCACGCCCAGGCCGATGGCCGCATGCACGAAATCGCTGCGGCGCAGCGCCAGGGCTTGCGCCCGCACCGGGCGGGCCACATACGGCAGGTAGACCAGGCCGATGATCAGCGCCGGCAGCCACAGGCTGTCAGCCTCGATGCGCAGCGGCCCCAGGTGCAGCCCGCTGCCGATGGTGACGATGGACAAGGAGATCGCCAGCAGGTAGACCGGAAAGGCCCACAGCACATCCAGCACCCGCGAAAGCAGCCAGTCCACCACGCCGCCGAAATAGCCTGCCACGATGCCCAGCAGGGCGCCCAGCGACAGGCTCAGCAGCGTGGCCCCGCAGGCAATCAGCAGCGAGGCGCGGCCGCCGTAGAGCAGGCGCGCGGCCACGTCGCGGCCCTGGTTGTCTGCCCCCAGCAGGTAGGCACTGGGCTGCCAGGTCGGGCCGATGGGCGTCTGGCCCAGCCCCAGGCCTTCGGTGGACGCCTCGATCACATCGCGCAGCTGGCCGTCCAGCATGACCTGGCCGCTGATGTTGGAGCGAAACGGATCGGCATGCGCCATGCGCTCGGCATAGAGCGGCGCGGCCGCGCAAGCCAGCAGCACCAGCAGCAGCAAGGCGCCGGCCACCAGCGCGCTGCGGTCGGCCAGCAGACGTGCGAGCGCCACCCGCCACAAGCCCGGCGTCATCCCGCCGGCGGGCACATCCGCTTGCATTCGCCGTACCGCCTTCAGCGCACCCAGGCCTGGTTCCAGAGGAAGTAGAACTGCCCGCTGAACTGGTAGCCCCCCACGCGCTTGGAGACGAAGTCCAGCTGCTTGGGGTTGAACATCACCGCCACCGGAGCCAGGTCGGTCACCTTGCGGTCGATGGCGGCCCACAGCTTGGCGGCGGCGGCCGGGTCGGTCACGCCCACACTCATGGCCTTGTTCAAGTCGGCGTCCAGGCCTTTGTCGCACAGGCCGGAGATGTTGATGGACGCATCGCTGCCCTCATGGAAGCTGCCGCAGGAGAACAGCACGTTGAGGAAGTTCGAGGGCGCCGGATAGTCCTGATACCAGTTGCTGTACGAGATCTGCACCTTGTTCTGCGTGTTCTGGATGTAGGTGAACTCCACCCCTAGCGCCAGCACCTTCAGCGAGGCCTGGTAACCCAGGTCGTTGAGCACGCTGAGCACATAGGTGCCGATCTGCTTGCCGACGGCGGTGTCCTCGGTCAGCAAGGTCACCTTCTGGCCGGCGGTGCCGGAGGCTTTGACCAGGTCCTTGGCGCGCGCCAGGTCGGGTGCGGTCCACTTGCTGCCGGGGTTCTTCGTGTAAGGACAGTAGGCTTCGTAGCCGGCGAACTGCGGCGGCAGCACCTGGCAGCTGGCGGTGGCCAGGTTGCTGCCGCCGTAGATCTTGACCAGCGCGTTGCGGTCGATGGCCAGGTTCACGGCCTGGCGCGCCTGCAGGTTGTTGAAGGGCGCGATGCGGGTGTTCATCGGCAGGTAGAACATGGCCGTCAGCGGCGACACGTGCAGCTGCTTGGCGTATTTGCTGCTCAGCTCGCCCAGGCGGTCGGCCGGCAGCGGGTTGAACATCCAGTCGCCCTGGCCGTTGGCAATGGCGGTGACCTGGTCTTCATCGTTCAGGCCGAAGTCGTAGTCCACCTCGTCCACGTAGCCGTCGGGCTGGGCCTCGTCGCTCCAGGGCTTGAACTGCGGGTTGCGCAACAGCTTGAGCTGCTTCTTCGGGTCGTAGCTGACGATCTTGTAGGCCCCGGTGCCGGGCAGCGGGTTCACGCCCACGTCCTTGGCGGGCGCATCGGCCGGCACGATGAAGGCGTGCGGCACGGCCAGCTTGTAGAAGATCTCGGCGTCCGGCGCCACCAGATTGAGCGTGACGGTGCCGGCCTTGGCATCGGCCACCACGCCGCCGGCCAGCGTGCAGCTGGCGGGGGTCTTCAGGCAGGCATCGGCACCGACGATGCCGTTGTAGAAGCTGCCTGCCGTGGGTCCGGAGACCTTGAAGATGCGGCGAAACGAGGCGGCCACGTCATTGGCCGTCAGCTCGCGCCCATCGGAGAACTTGATGCCCCGGCGCAGCTTGAAGACATAGCGCTTGCCGCCGTTCTCGGGCGCCGGCAGGGCCTCGGCCAGATCCGGCACGATGGTGAAGGCCTGCGCGTCAGGCGCTTTCTTGAAGGCCACCAGGCCGTCATACACGCCCTGGAAAATCTGCGCGAACTGCAGCGTGTAGTTGATGTGCGGGTCGATGGTGCCGGCGCCGGCGGTGGACATCAGCCGCAGCTTGCCGCCCCGGTGCGGGTCGTTCGGGCCGGGGCTGCCGGCCCAGGCCATGCCCAGCGGCAGGGCTGCCAGCAGCACCAAGGTGGATCGGATCCGGGGGGAATTCTTGTAGATCGTCATGAACAACGGGGTGCAAGGCGGTACAACGGTGCCAGCTGGCGAGTCTGGGTGTGAATTCGGCGGTGCAATGGCTCGCCGCCAGTGACATCAGCAATTTGCATACCGTGCCGGTCGCTCGCCTGCGGCGACACTGGCAGGTCCTCGCCGTCAGCACGCCAAGTCTGGCGTGCTGCCTGTCATCATGTCTGGCCGAATGCCGAAGGGAATCCGTTCTTGTCCTTGTTCGCCCGTTTCGAAGCCCTTGTCGACCCCTTTCCCGCCGCCGAGCCTGAGCGCCCGCCTGCGGGTTTCTGGCCTTTCCTGTGGGCTGCCACCGAAGGCACGCGGCCCTACATCGCAGGCATGACGCTGTTCACTGCCTTGATCGGCGTGTTCGAGGCCTGGTTGTTTGCGATGCTGGGCCGGCTGGTGGACTGGCTCTCGGCCATTCCGCCGTCCCAGCTGTGGGCGCGCGAGGGTGGGAATTTGCTGGCGGTGGCCGCGGTGCTGGTGGGCAGCGGCCTGGCGGTTGCCTTGCAGACCATGTTCAAGCACCAGGCGCTGGCCGGCAATTTCCCGATGCGCCTGCGCTGGAACTTCCACCGCCTGATGCTGGGCCAGAGCATGGCCTTCTACCAGGACGAGTTCGCCGGCCGCATTGCCGCGAAGGTGATGCAGACGGCGCTCGCCGCGCGCGATGTATGGATGACACTTTGCGACATCCTGGTCTTCATCATCATCTACTTCGTCACGCTGATGGCGGTGGTCGGTGGCTTCGACCACTGGATGCTGGTGCCGCTGGGCGTCTGGCTGGGGCTGTACCTGATCGCGATGCGCTTCTTCGTGCCGCGGCTCGCGAAGGTCGGCCAAAGCCAGGCCGACGCGCGCTCGCTGATGACCGGCCGCATCACAGATGCGTACACCAACATCGCCACCGTCAAGCTGTTTGCGCACGACAAGCGCGAGGCCGCGCATGCCCGCGGCGCGATGCAGGAATTCCTGGGCACGGTGCACGCGCAGATGCGCCTGGTCAGCTGGTTCGAGATCGTCATCCACATGCTCAGCGTGCTGCTGATCCTGGGCGTGGCCGGCGTTGCACTCTGGCGCTGGACGGACAGCGCGGTCGGCGTGGGCGCGGTCGCCGCCGCCACCGCGATGGCGCTGCGGCTCAACGGCATTTCGCACTGGATCATGTGGGAGATGGCCGCGCTGTTCGAGCACGTCGGCACGGTGCAGGACGGCATTGGCACGCTGGCCCGCGCGCGGCGTGTGGTGGACGCGCCTGAAGCCAAGCCACTGCAGGTGCATGCCGGCGAAGTCCGCTTCGAGGACGTGAGCTTCCACTACGGCGAGGCCACTGCGGGCAAGCCGGTGGTGGACCGGCTGAACCTCACCATCCGCCCTGGTGAGAAGATCGGCCTGGTGGGCCGCTCCGGCGCCGGCAAGAGCACCGTGCTGAGCCTGCTGCTGCGCTTCCATGACGTGCAGCAGGGCCGCGTGCTGATCGACGGCCAGGACATCGCCCACGTCACGCAGGACAGCCTGCGCGCCCAGGTCGGCATGGTAACGCAGGACACCTCGCTGCTGCACCGCTCGGTGCGCGAGAACATCCTCTACGGCCGGCCCGATGCCGGTGACGACGCGATGCGCGCCGCTGCCCAGCGTGCCGAGGCCGAGTCCTTCATCGCCACGCTGACGGACCCCAAGGGCCGCCACGGCTACGACGCGCAGGTCGGCGAGCGTGGGGTGAAGCTCTCCGGCGGCCAGCGCCAGCGCATTGCCATTGCCCGCGTGATGCTGAAGGATGCGCCGGTGCTGTTGCTGGACGAAGCCACCAGCGCGTTGGACAGCGAGGTCGAAGTCGCCATCCAGCAAAGCCTGTACAAGCTGATGGAAGGCAAGACGGTCGTCGCCATCGCGCACCGCCTGTCCACCATCGCCGCGATGGACCGCCTCATCGTGATGGACGCCGGCCGCGTGGTCGAGGAAGGCAGCCACCAGGCGCTGCTGCTCAAGGGCGGGCTGTATGCGCGGCTGTGGGCCCACCAGAGCGGCGGCTTCCTGGGCGAGACCGATGAGGACGCGGTCGCGGCCGCCTGAAGAATCCGCGCCTCGCGGTGCCACTGTCCCTCTAACGTGCCGGCTTGCTTCTAGGGGCATCACCAGCTTTGACGTTGTCCGCTTCGCGTGCCGCTGGTAGCTTCGGTGGGCTGTGCGGCGCCCGCCGCTGGCCAACGAATGCAGGGGGACCGCATGGGATCGCAGTGGCAGGGGCAGGGGCAGTGGCGGAGGCAATGGGCGTGGGCCGCGGGCGCGCGCA